>NZ_BADW01000099.1:0-155876 GCF_000241165.1 Pseudoalteromonas sp. BSi20439 | reverse complement strand
TTAAACTTTTATTTAAAGACCTGCACGGTCTTTAATAATAGGGATTAAAGCTGATCCTGCATGATTTGCCTCAGCCCAGGCAATATCGGCACCATCTTCAAGTGAGCTTTTTGATAAGTTTTTAACAATGTACTCACCCGCATCAACTGCATTACTTGCAACAGCGTGACGTAGCAAGTTGTTACCGTTACAGAAAACTGCATCATAGATATTACGAATCTTAACACGTGAGCTTTTTAATTTACTACGTAGACGGTTTTTATCATCACCAGCAATGTATTCACAGATTGAAACAGCTAACTGATCATTAGCGCTTGCAGGCGCAGTATAAGCAAACGAACCCGCTGCAATAGCAGCAATTACAACTAGCTTCGGTAATTTAATCATTGATTGGACACCCTATATTAATACTTTTTTCGTACTCGACTGTTTAATATTGTACCAACACGCTCAGATTTTGGCAATAATGTTAAGAGATTTTATTCAAAGTTACGAACTTATAACTATATTTATTTTTATCATCAGGAGCCATCAACATTTCATCTTCAATTTGCCAACTTGCAACATTTTGGTAATCAGGAAACTGTGTATCCCCCTCAATATCTAGGTCAATAAAGGTTAAATACAACCGATGTGCTTGCCCTAAGAACTGCTGGTAAATGTTTCCACCGCCAATAATCATCACCTCTGCAACATCATTAACAAGCTCAAGTGCAGCCTCAGGCGTGGTTACTGTTTCAATTCCCGCTGCTTTATATTCAGTGTTGCGAGTAATAATAATATTGCGACGCCCAGGCAGCGGCCTACCTATCGACTCAAATGTTTTACGCCCCATAATAACGGGCTTACCAGAGGTTACTTTTTTAAAGTGCTGAAGATCGCCAGGTAAGTGCCATGGCATTTTATTATCTAAACCAATGACACGGTTGTTTGCCATTGCTGCAATCATTGAAATTATCACACTAAACACCTAATTCTTTATTATTAAAAAATAAAAAAGGAGCGTTAGCTCCTTTTAAATATATACAATTATCATTAACGCTCGTAGACAACTTCTACGTCGTAATCATCTTCATCCCAATCATCCCAGTCATCATCATCGCCTTTAGTGGCTTTTTGATGGTAGGTATCCCATTTAAATTCAACTTCTTCGTCTGCAACTTCAACAAACTTTTCTTTAGGCATGTTATCAAGTAGCGTCATGATGTCGTGAATTAATGGCTGCGTATTTAATTTATTAATTGCGGCAATACTATAAATATTTTCAGATTCACCTAACTCTTCTGCAATTTGCTCACACAGGGCCTTGGCTTCATCTTCAGGCAATAAGTCAATTTTATTAAATACTAACCAGCGTGGCTTTTCAGCAAGCTTAGGACTGTACTGATGCAACTCGTTGATGATTGCAAAAGCATTATCAACAGGGTTAGATCCATCAACTGGCATAACATCAATAATGTGCAATAACACACGACAGCGCTCTAAATGCTTTAAGAATCGGATACCCAAGCCCGCACCATCCGACGCACCTTCAATCAAGCCAGGAATATCAGCAATGACAAATGATTTATTTGCTTCAGGACGAACAACGCCTAAATTAGGGATAAGCGTAGTAAATGGATAATCTGCTACTTTAGGTTTTGCAGCGGATACACTGCGAATAAAGGTCGATTTACCTGCATTTGGTAAACCCAGTAAACCTACATCAGCTAATAGCATTAGCTCTAATTTAAGGTTACGTACTTCACCTGGTGTGCCGAGTGTTTTTTGACGTGGAGCACGATTAGTACTTGATTTAAAACGCGCATTCCCCAAGCCATGGAAACCGCCTTTTGCAACCACAATTCGTTGACCATCTTGGGTTAAATCCCCTAATGATTCTTGAGTATCAACATCTAGGATACGTGTACCTACCGGCACTTTTACAATCAGATCTTCACCTTTTTTACCAGTACAATTACGGCTTTGACCGTTAGTACCACGTTCAGCTCTGTGAAAACGCTCAAATTGATAGTCAATAAGGGTATTTAAGTTTTCATCAGCTTGTAGATAAACACTACCACCGTCTCCACCGTCACCGCCATCAGGTCCACCATCTGGAACATATTTCTCACGACGAAAAGACACGATGCCGCTGCCACCGTCACCAGCTTCTGCGCGAATTTCTACTTCATCTACAAACTTCATGATTACTCACTTTAGGGATTGGCTTGTTAATAACTCTATTATATACCCAAGCCGTGCTGATTGCAGGCTGGGCTTGGGTATATATTTTGCTTAAAACAAAAAACCCCGCAAAGGCGGGGTTTTTTAACTACCTTGCTGATTACTCAGCTACGATAGTTACGTATTTACGGTTTAAAGGACCTTTTTGTTCAAACTGAACTTTACCATCTGCTTTTGCGAAGATAGTGTGGTCTTTACCGATACCTACGTTTGCGCCAGGGTGGAAACGAGTTCCACGTTGACGAACAATGATGCTACCCGCTAGAACTGATTCGCCACCAAAACGCTTAACACCTAGGCGTTTGCTTTCTGAATCGCGACCGTTACGAGTACTACCAGCTGCTTTTTTATGTGCCATTTCTAAGTACCTCTAATTAAGCGCTAATGCCAGTGATTTTAACTTCTGTGAACCATTGACGATGGCCCATTTGCTTACGAGAATGCTTACGGCGTCTAAATTTAACAACCTTAATCTTCTCACCGCGACCGTGTGAAACAACCTCAGCTGTTACTTTACCACCGTTTACGAACGGTACACCAATCTCGATCTTCTCACCATCAGCAACTAAAAGTACTGAATCAAATTCAACTGCTGCACCAGTTTCAACGTCTAATTTCTCAAGACGAATTGTTTGACCTTCAGTCACACGGTGCTGTTTACCACCACTTTGGAAAACCGCGTACATAATTAACTCCGTCTGTGCGCCCTCAAATCGACGCAACTAAAATATTCTTCAATAGGGCGCGAAGTTTACGCTAATGCGAAAAAACTAGCAAGCCTCTTTTTGTAATTAAATGAATAAAAAGTAGCTGCATTGAGAGCAATTCAATATTTCCCCTATTTTATATTAAAATCCCCCTTTGCCAAGCGCTTTTTAACGGTTAGAGAAAATAAATTAGCAATCGCAAAGCAAGCCCACGTAGTTCAATTAACCGTCAAGGGTGATTCAAATTTAAACCACGCTGTTTAATCATTTATTCACCAAGTTAATAGGTCATTTAACCTACTTAAGGGTGTTTTTTTAAGGAATCATCACAAAATATCGAGCTAATGCGTTTTTTGTTGTACAATCTGCGCCGTTCACACATTAAAATTGGCTCGGAGATCAATGGATATAAAAGCTATCCAGGCGTTAATCGAAAGCGATATGAATGACGTCAATCAACTAATACATGCGCAAATGCGCTCAGATGTGGCGTTAGTTAATCAACTTGGTTTGTATATTGTTAACAGCGGTGGCAAACGTGTTCGCCCCATGTTGGCTATTTTGGCGGCTAAAGCGCTAGGTTACCAAGGTAAAGATCACATTACGCTAGCAACAATTATTGAATTTATTCATACCGCAACGCTTTTACATGACGATGTAGTAGATGAATCTAACTTGCGCCGTGGCACACCCACAGCAAATGCCGAGTTTGGTAATGCCGCCAGTGTTCTCGTGGGAGACTTTATTTATACTCGCTCGTTTCAGCTAATGGTAGGCCTTGGTAAAATGCAGATAATGCAAGTATTAGCCGATGCAACCAATATTATTGCTGAAGGCGAAGTGCTGCAATTAATGAACTGTAATGACCCAGATACTACTGAAGCCAGTTATATGCAGGTTATTTACTCTAAAACCGCCAAGTTATTTGAAGCTGCAACCGGGCTAGCTGCTATTATTACTGAGCAAGATGACAGTGTATTAAACGCACTTAATTTGTATGGTATGCATTTAGGCACTGCTTTTCAGTTAGTGGATGATGTTTTAGATTACAACGCTGATGCCGACCAACTTGGTAAAAACATTGGCGATGATTTAGCTGAAGGTAAGCCGACGTTACCTCTTATATATGCAATGCAACACGGTAGTGAGCATCAAACACAGTTAATAAGAGACGCTATTGAGCACTGTAATGGTATGGAGCATCTAGATGAGATACTCGCTGCACTTAAACATACCAATGCCCTTGAGTTCACTATGCAAAAAGCAGAGCAAGAAGCAGAGAAAGCAATTGCTTGTTTAGATTGCTTAGCTGAATCAAGTTACAAGCAAGCATTAATTAGCTTAGCTAGAATAGCGGTTGATCGCGACCACTAAGTTATACTGTGTAGATAATTCCGAGCAATAAAAAAGCCTGCAAATGCAGGCTTTTTTTATTGGGTTAATTTTGGCTATTACGCCATAAAATCAACACCTTCTTTAATGTCTTTTTTCAGAGTTTCAAGCATGTCATTTTTTGCTTGCTCTTCAAATGCGCTTAGTGTGCCGTAAGAAAGAATTTCTTCTACGCCATTTTTACCTAAACGTACTGGATGTGCGAAGTACTCTGCATCGCCATTTTCAACAGCAACATATGCATAATCTACAACGTCTTCACCTTGTAAGCCTTTAACTAAAGACATACAAAAACGTGCAGCAGCAGCACCCATTGATAATGTTGCAGAACCACCGCCCGCTTTAGCATTAACTACTTCAGTACCCGCGTTTTGGATACGTGGAGTCAGTGCAGCCACTTCTTCATCAGTGAAAGTAACACCTTCAACTTGAGAAAGTAACGGTAGGATAGTTGTGCCTGAGTGGCCACCAATTACTGGAACTTTAACGCTTGCTACGTCAACGCCTTTAAGCTCAGCAATGAACGCTTCAGAACGGATCACATCGAGTGTTGTAATACCGAATACACGTTTAGCATCATAAGTACCTGCTTTTTTAAATACTTCAGCAACAATTGGTACAGTGCCGTTAACTGGGTTAGTAATAATACCCACAAGCGCTTTAGGACAGTTAGCAACAATGCCTTCTGCTAGTGTTTTGATGATACCAGCGTTAACATTAAATAAATCAGCACGATCCATACCTGGCTTACGTGGCATACCCGCTGGGATAAGAACGATATCACAACCTGTTAATGCTTTATCTAAATCGTCAGCACCAAAACCTGCAACTTTAACATCTGTTGGGATGTGAGAAAGGTCAACAGCAACACCAGGAACTACTGGCGCAACATCATATAGTGATAATTCAGAGCCAGCTGGTAAACCTGTTTTTAATAATAAAGACAACGCTTGACCGATACCGCCTGCAGCACCTAATACAGCAACTTTCATTGGAATTCTCCGTGATTTGAGGTAGGAAATATTTGTGGTTCATAAGATAAAGAAATTAACGACTAAAAACAAATTTATCCTGCTTATTTTAGCTATATTTTCGACCATAGTTGTAAACTTTGCTGTTTAAACGCAGCAAAATGGCAACTTAAGCAAACAACTGCTGCATAATTATGCATTTTTGTGTAGAATTTGCGGTATCTATTACATAACTAATTAGACACTATGCAACCACAAGATAAACAAGAAGCATTGGTTAAAGCCTTTAAAGCACTTTTAAAAGAAGAAAACTTTGGCTCACAGGGCGAAATAGTTGATGCGTTAAAAGAACAAGGCTTTGATAATATTAGCCAAAGTAAAGTGTCGCGAATGTTAAGTAAGTTTGGCGCGGTACGCACCCGTAATGCAAAACAAGAAATGGTGTACTGTTTACCCGCCGAAATGGGAGTACCAACCGCTAAGAGCCCGTTGCGCCAACTCGTTATTGATATTATGCATAACGAAATGATGATTATTATTCGCACCAGCCCAGGGGCTGCTCAACTCATTGCGCGTTTACTTGATTCATTAGGCAAAGCAGACGGCGTACTAGGCACTATTGCCGGCGATGATACTATTTTTATCGCACCAGCTAAAATCTCAGAAATAGACCTCACACTAGAGCGTGTGCGTATTTTATTTGATACGGTTTAACCACTAACGCTGTGATTGAAACGGCTATGATCACTACGTAGCCGTTTTACAACTGTTATAACTGCTTTAAAAATCGCACTGAAGGGGCAAAAAATGCAGAGCCCATATCCGCCTGAGTAAAATCAAGCCAGTGGTCATAATCTTCCCCCTGCCCTAGTCGGCTAGTTAGCACTTTTTCGAATGCATCTCCTTTAGCAGAGCACGTGATCACTAACATACCTTGCTCATATACATCGCCATAAGGCATGCTTTGGTTGAGTAACAGTGCCTGACCTTGTTCATCTTTTAATTCACTGCGGGTTGCATGGCTACTTTCAAGTGCGGGGCTGAGCAAGGTATTATCAAGGCGTGTACGACCCATTATTTGCTCTTGTTCATGTAATGACAAATGCTGCCACAAGCTCAAGTCGTGCTTATAGCGCTGCACATGAATGTAACTACCTTGATCTTCAAAACTATCAGGCTTATTAACTAACGCCGTTACACGTTTTTGACGGCCATGGGGAGTATCGCCCGCATAAATAAAGCCATTAAAGTCTCGGCCATCTAAAAAGCGAAAATTACAAATTTGCTCAACTAGCTCAACATCTGGGGTGAATAGCTTGAGTATTTGTAGTGCAAACAAATGGTTTACATCTTCTCTGTCTGAGCGGATTTGCACAAACAAATCACATGGCCTTGCACTCATAACAAAGTCGCTATGGGTAATATTAGGAAAGCTTTGCAGCTCGCTTGGCATGAAGTCAGGTAAAATATGCGGCCAATATTGGGCGCCAATTGCCACCATGCAAGAAAGCATAGATTCAGAGAACTGATCACTAAACTCATCTTCAATATCGCTCACTTGTTTAAGCTTAGCGCGAAGTGATTCGTCGTGACCATCAAGTACATTAAAAAATAAGTGCAAACCGTGTAAGTTTGCTTCAGCACAAATCCCTGATTGCGCTTGCGCCATTGTTATTCCTTACTTTTTAGAGCAAAACACAGTGATTAATTACGATTCAAAAAAATTCACCGTGTGCGGTTTTATTTTTATTATAACCTGTTCATTAATTTCAAATGACTGGCCATACTGAGCTGCAACTTCTATTTCTTGTTCAGCAATAACCACAGTGTATACATAAGCAGAGCCAATAAAGCGACTACTTAGTATAGTTACGCACTCACACTCCAGCTCGTTATCATTATTACTGGCAAGTTCAAGTTGATGTGGGCGCACATAAATAACACCCTTTTTAGCCACTGCGCATTGCTGTGGCAGTATTGATTTAACCACACCAAACTGTGTTTTATATTCAGTGGCTGTTAATACAGTTGCGCTTAAGTATATGCCCTGACCCAGAAATTCTGCAACCTCCTTTGAGCTTGGTTTGGCAAAAAGCTGCTCTGGCGTGCCTTGCTGCGCAATTTTACCTTGATGCATAACCGCAAGCGTATCTGAAAATGCAAACGCCTCTTCTTTTGAGTGAGTAACAAACACTGCCGACACTTGCTGAGCTTTAATAATACGCCTAATATCGGCGATTAATTCAAATCGGACTTGGGTATCAATATTAGAAAACGGCTCATCTAACAAGAGTAAACTGGGTTTATAAGCTAATGCACGCGCAATCGCTACCCGTTGCTGTTGACCACCAGAGAGTTGATGTGGGTACCTATCGGCGCAGCCAACCAAATGCACAAGCTTTAACATTTCATCCACGCGAGCTTGTTTATCCGCTTTGCTCATATCGCTTAGACCAAAGCCAATATTATTCGCTACCGTTAAATGTGGGAATAGTGCGTAGTCTTGAAACATCATACCAATATTACGATGCTCTGGTGACACAAACGTATTGGCATCACTGACTAACTTACCATCAATAAATACCTGTCCTTGCTTGGCTTCAATTAATCCTGCAATGGCTTTAAGTGTGGTGGTTTTGCCGCAGCCACTGGCACCGAGTAAACACACTATTTCGTCTTTACCTAAGGTTAAGTCTAAATCATCTACAACCTTAGTCCCGTTATATGCATAGCTCACGCCTTGTAAAATCAAACTACTCATTTAACTACGTTGCTCCATTGAACGGTTAATAAAATATAACGGAATAAAGCCCACCACCACTATAAATAAAGCTGATATAGAGGCCAGCTCTAATTGTTCGTCGCTGACATATTGAAACACGTGCGTTGCTAAGCTTTCAAAGTCAAAAGGCCTTAGCAGTAAGGCTGCGGGCAGCTCTTTCATACACTCGATAAATACCAATAAACCTGCGGTTAATAAGCCTCGGCGTAATAAAGGCAAATGCACTAAGCGTAATGTGCGGCCTTGGCTTTTCCCCATTGACTGACTTGCCATATCAAGCGAGGGGCTAATACGTGAAAAGCTTGATTCTATGGCACCATGAGCCACGGCGTAAAACCGCACTATATAAGCAAAAATAATAGTGAGTAAGCTGCCAGTCAGTAATAGACCAATGTCTAAATCATAAGGAGTCAGAATACGGTTAATGGTATTTTCTAATAATGTGAGTGGCAACAATACCGCAATCGCTAATACTGTACCTGGTAACGCATACCCCGTACTTGCTAAACGCCCAGGTATAAGTGGGTTTGCTTGTTTTGCAATGCGCTGATAAAACACCACTAAAACACTCAGTGTTATCGTCACTGCACTAACCACTGCAGCCACTTTTAAACTTTGCCATGCATAGCTAAAAAATTCACTATTCCACGCTTGGTCAAAATACATCACTGCATATTTAAGTAATACAAACATAGGAATAATAAATGAGATTATTAAAATAAGGCTACAAAATCCCGTTGCTAACCATGCAGACTTACCTTTTAGGATATAAAGCGCCTCGCTGTTCACGCTCGATTGACGTTCAAATACAGCTTGGTTACGACGGCTAAAACGCTCGGTGATCAATGCTAAGAACAGCAGTAACAACATCACCCCTGAAATTTTTGCTGCTGCAGTTAATGAATAATAACCAAACCAGGTATCGTATACTGCGGTGGTTAGTGTACTGACTGCAAAGTAGCTAACGGTAGCAAAATCAGCCATGGTTTCCATACTGATCAAAGCCAGCGCAGCAACAATAGCACCACGAGAAAGCACCAGGCTTACTTTAAAAAAGCTTTTCCATGCACTTAATCCCATTAACTGGCTTGCTTGGACTAACTTAAAAGATTGTTCACGTAGTGCAGTTTTAAAAATTAAATATAAATACGGATAGAGTACCAGCGCAATCATGATGATAGCCCCTGGCAAAGTGCGTATATCAAAAAACCAGTAATCACTGGGTGACTGCCAACCAAACCACTCTCTAAGTGTTATTTGTACCGGCCCCGCGTAGTCGAGTAAATCGGTATATACATAAGCAATAATATAGGTAGGCATGGCAAGCGGCAGCATCAATGCCCATTCAAACTGTTGTTTGCCAGGAAAACGGCAATAAGCGGTGAGCCAACCCAGTGGTAACGCAATAAGACAGCTAAGTAACCCTACACCTAAAACCAGTAATACGGTATTACTTATATAGTCCCACAGCACAGTATTCCACAGGTGGGTAAATACCTCTGAGTCGCCTTGTAAAGATTCTACTAGTAGAAAAAACAACGGGGTCGACAGTAACAAACCCGTCGACCACGCAATAAGCTGCCACTTCGACAGCTGAAATTTATAAGTCATTAAAGATCGAACTTCACCTCATCAATTAGCTTAAGGGCTAACGGACGATATTTGCTAATTTCATCAAGCGGTAAGCTGTCTTCCTTAAAGCTTCCCCACGATGCAACCAAACTTGAAAGCTTAACACCTGGCTTAACCGGATACTCCATATTGAGCGAGGCATACATATTTTGCGCCTTATTGTCGGTCATATACTCTATGAGTTTCAAGGCATTTTCAGGGTTTTTAGCATACTTAGTAATTACCGCACCCGATACGTTAATATGCGAACCACGGTTAGTTTGGTTTGGAAAATTAATATTAACCGCATCTGCCCATGGTTTTTGCGCTTCATCTTGCAACATTTTACCTAAGTAGTAACTGTTACCTAAGGCTAAATTACATAAACCTTCTTTAACGGCTTTCACTTGCGCACGGTCATTTCCCTGCGGCTTACGCGCTAAATTCGCTTTTACACCCTCTAGCCATGTTTTAGTCTGCGCTTCACCATGATGAGCAATCATAGAAGCCACTAACCCTAAGTTGTACGGGTGCTTACCAGAGCGAGTACAGATTTGACCTTTATATTCAGGTTTAGCTAAATCTTCATAACTCAGCTCAGGCAATGGACCTAAGCGCTCTTTTGAAGAGTAAACGTTACGTACTCGCTTAGTGAGTGCCACCCACTGGCCATCGCCATCACGAAATGCAGCCGGCACATTATTATTAACGTTTTCACTCTCAATAGTTTGCGTTAGCTTTAGCTCTTCTAACTGAATTAACGCACTAAAATTAGAGGTTAATACTAAATCTGCTTTGCTATGCTTACCTTCACGCTTAACACGTTCTATTAAGCCTTTTTTAGCAAACACCACATTGGTTTTAATGCCTGTTTGCTGTGTAAAATCATCTAAAATAGGTTTAATTAAAAAAGGTTGTCTAAATGAGTAAATATTCACAACATCTGTTGCAACAGCAGGTGCTGAGATAATTAACCCAACAACAAGCGCGAGTGTTTTTTTCATATTTTCTTACCTGATTAATAATTATTATCATTAATTTTACCGCGATGAACCAAAAAGTGCACACTTTATATAATTACTTAGTGATAAATACGCCCAAAAAAGAAAACCCCTGTAAGATATCTCTTACGCTTATGACAGCAAATGAGTAAAAACACCCTGCACAACACCCTAAAAATAAACTAAGCTATTGTATTTTAAGTTATTTAAATATATTTCATTTGTAAGAACATAAACCATAAGCGGTTTTATCCTACATTTACTGCAAATCACTCTCTATAATTAACCCATAAATAAGCAACGACGCTTACCGAGTAAATGGAAACGGACTAACTACTCGAGTACCAAGGTTTGGTTTTTAGGATAACAGGGATTTAAGGACAGGCTCAGGATGAGTATCGCAATGGATTGTTGCATAAGGGATAGCATCAGGATGATGCGTAATGGATAACAACACCGGAATAGTTGTTTATAAAGGATAGGGAATAAAAGGACAGGCCTTTAAGGCAACACAATGGAATGATAACAATGGAAATGCACTCGGATGTGCAATAAGGATTGGTAATAGATTTTACCTTACAGGATGTTTCAGGGATTTAGGGAGACAGGCTCGGATAGCCTATATTACATAGAACTAGAAAGTAATATTGTAATAACACGGAACGTAAAAATTGGAGTTGATTAGGTTCAATTGCAGGATGCAACAAAGTTAGAAGATTCCGCAAGCGCGACTAGAGATGGTTCGCGCTTTTCTTTTGCCTGAAAATCAGCGGTCAGCCAGAATTATATATATTCAAACTATGAACAAGCATTAAATCCAGCTTTTTCGTATTAATACCCTGCACTTTATTCCGGCCTGCCTTTGTTACGCTTACCGAGTAAATAAGCGTCGCGAAACTTAATAAAATGCTGTTCTAATTTAGTGCTCGCATCAACTTCACCAGCCAATGCTAATACCATAATAGCCACCTCTGCCGTACCTAACTGGTGAGCATGGGGTGCTACACGTAATCGGTAATCTGAGAGCTTTTGTGCGGTAATAGAAAGCACGGGCAAATTATCTAAATAAGGACTTTTGCGGATCATTTTTTTAGCTTCACGCCATGTACCATCTAAAAATATAAACAATGGCTGTTTACCTGCAAGCGTTTCAACCTGCGTTACTACCCTGTCAGTTTCAACATCTTCTGCCGGAAAAATCACAAAAGGCTGATACTTATCATTATTCAACAAGGCTAACAATGCCGGATCTGGGGAGGTTCTATCCCAACGAAACGCATAATTATCAGGAACTATTTCCGCAATTAAACGCCCAGTGTTAGACGGTTTAAAACTTTCATTGTGATACATCAATAAACATACAGCAGCATCGCAGCTTGCGTACTCAGCGCCCTCACAAATACAGTAATGCTTGGCAATTAAGCATTGTTCACAGCGATCCATTTTTCCACCACGGGCATTAAACTCACGTCGAGATTCACTTATTTGCTGGGCACGTAATGCTAAAACTGAATTTTTTAAACTCTGAGTCACTGTGGTTAATTACCTATAAACTGATGGCTGAGCATTGTAGCTAAAATAAAAGGGAATAGATATCTGCGGGCTGCGGGCTGCGGGCTGCGGGCTGCGGGCTGCGGGCTGCGGGCTGCGGGCGCTAGTAAAATAAAACACCGAGCTTTTTGCAAGCATAACTTTTATATTGCAGGCGTGAATTTATCTCGCGCAGGTTTAATTTTGAGGTTTTAAGCCCGTTGCCCGGCACTCGCAGCTCGACATGCTTTAGTCTTTGTTTTTGCACCATAGAGACGCTGCGCTAGATAGAACAATCTTTTGCTAAACGCTGAGGCTATAAAAACAAAAAACCCAAGCCGAGGCTTGGGTTTTTTATCGCGATTAACTAAAAGAAATTACTTCTTCTTTTTAACTGCTTTTTTGTTTGGTAAATCAGTGATTGAACCTTCAAAAATTTCAGCTGCAAGGCCGATTGATTCGTTCAATGTTGGGTGAGCATGAATTGTCAGCGCTAAGTCTTCACCATCTGCACCCATTTCAATACCTAGACCGATTTCGCCCAGCATTTCGCCTGCGTTAATACCAATCATAGCACCACCGATAATACGGCCGCTTTCTTTATCAAAAATAAGCTTAGTAGAACCTTCAGTACGTGAAGAAGCAATTGCACGACCCGATGCAGCCCAAGGGAATACTGCTGTTTCAATGCTTAAACCTTGCTCTTTCGCTTCTTTTTCAGTTACACCCGCCCATGCAATTTCAGGGTCAGTGTAAGCAATTGAAGGAATACACTTAGGATCAAAGTAATGTTTTTGACCAGAGATAACTTCAGCAGCAACATGGCCTTCATGAACCGCTTTATGCGCAAGCATAGGCTGACCCACTAAGTCACCAATTGCAAAAATATGTTCTACGTTAGTACGTAATTGCTTATCAACGTTAATAAAACCACGCTCATCAACATTCACACCCGCTTTATCAGCGTCTAACATATTACCATTTGGTGTACGACCTACGGCAACAAGTACTTTGTCGTAACGTACTGGCTCTGCTGGTGCATTTTTGCCTTCAAACGTAACATATAAACCGTCGTCTTTTGCTTCAACGCCAGTTACTTTAGTTGAAAGCATCACGTTAAACTTGTCTTTAACATGCTTTTGGTAAATTTTAATGATGTCTTTATCAGCAGCAGGAACTAGTTGGTCTGCAAATTCTACAACATCAATTGCAGAACCTAGTGCACGGTAAACCGTACCCATTTCTAGACCAATAATACCACCACCTAAAACGAGTAGCTTTTCAGGAACATCTTTAAGCTCTAGCGCACCCGTTGAATCAATAACACGATCATCTTCTGGGATGAAAGGTAAGTTTACAGGTTTAGAACCCGCAGCAATAATTGCGTTATCAAAGGTAATGGTTGTTTTACCGTCAGCGCCTTCAACGTCTAAAGTGTTGCTACCAGTAAATTTACCGTAACCAGATACAACTTTTACTTTACGCATTTTAGCCATACCGTCTAAGCCACCTGTAAGCTGGCCAACAACAGACTCTTTCCAAGAACGAACTTCATCTAGGTCAATTTTTGGTGCGCCAAAAGTAACGCCGTGAGATGATATTTCTGCAGCATCATCAATCACTTTAGCTACGTGTAAAAGTGCTTTAGAAGGAATACAACCAACATTAAGACATACACCGCCTAATGTCTCGCGAGATTCTACTAATGTAACTTCTAAGCCCAAGTCAGCAGCGCGAAAAGCCGCAGAGTAACCACCAGGACCACCGCCTAGTACAACAACTTGAGTTTTTAATTCGTTGCTCATGCTATTACCTTTATTGTTTGAACGGGACACAGCCCCAAAATTTAACTGCCATGTTTCTGCAAGGCAGAAAAGGGCATTTGTGCAAATATTGTATCATTGCAAATGATAAAAATCCCAGCTAAAAACAACTGGCTGGGATTTGATTTTATTCACTCTAAAGTGATCACATCACTAACTGACGTATATCACTCATGTAACTTGCAAGAGTAACAGTAAAGCGTGCAGCAAGTGCACCGTCAATCACTCTATGGTCGTAAGACATTGAAAGTGGAACCATTAGCTTAGGTTCAAACTCTTTACCATTCCACTTAGGCTTCATTTCAGATTTTGACACACCTAAAATAGCCACCTCAGGCGCATTCACAATCGGCGTAAATGCCGTACCGCCAATACCACCTAGGCTTGAAATAGTAAAACAACCACCTTGCATATCTGATGAACTTAGCTTGCCATCACGCGCTTTAACAGACACTTCCATTAGTTCACGAGAGAGTTCAATAATGCCTTTTTTATCAACATCTTTAAACACTGGTACAACTAAGCCATTCGGGGTATCAACCGCTACACCAATGTTAATGTACTTTTTAAGGATTAAGCTTTCGCCATCCTCAGAAAGCGATGAGTTAAATGTAGGGAACTCAGCAAGCGCTTTAGCTGCTGCTTTCATTACAAACACGAGTGGCGTAATTTTAACACCTAGCTTTTTCTTCTCGTTAAGGGCATTTTGCTCTTTACGGAATTGCTCAAGACTCGTGATATCCGCTTCATCAAACTGAGTAACATGTGGGATTTGCACCCAGTTACGATGTAGGTTTTTACCTGACAGCTTTTGAATACGAGAAAGTTTTTTCTCTTCAATTTCACCAAACTTAGCAAAATCAACTTTTGGCCATGGAATTAAACCAAGCTCACCGCCTCCCGCATTGCCTTTAGCTGCAGGTACTTGACCAGATTCAACTTGCTTAACCAGTTGCTTAACATAGTTTTGCACGTCTTCTTTAACAACACGGTTTTTACGACCTGTGCCTTTTACGTTCGCAAGGTTAATACCAAACTCACGTGCTAAACGACGAACAACGGGCGATGCATGAGCATAAGCGCTGTTGTTTTCAAAGCTTTCAGAGCTTGCTTTAGCAGATGATGATGCTGGTTTTGACTCAGCCTGAGCTGCCGGCTTAGATTCTGTTTTAGGCGCTGGTGCTGATTTTTCTGCAGGTGCTGCAGCTGGTGCACTACCCGCCACTTCAAATACAAAAATCAATGAGCCCGTTTTAACTTTATCGCCAGTCGCTACTTTAATCTCTTTAACAGTACCTGCAAACGGCGCCGGTACTTCCATAGCTGCTTTGTCGCCTTCAACGTTTAAGATAGATTGCTCTTCTTCTACGCTATCGCCAACCGCAACCATAACTTCTGTTACTTCAACTTCGTCATCACCGATATCAGGCACGCTAACTTCTTTAGTGCTTGATGCCGATGTTTGTTCAGCAGGCTTCTCTTGTGCTTTTGAATCAGCTGCAGGGGCACTTTGGTTATCACCACCAGCGACTTCAAAAACAAACACTAATGAGCCCGTTTTCACTTTGTCACCAGTATTTACTTTAATTTCTTTTACTGTACCGGCAAAGGGGGCTGGTACTTCCATTGCCGCTTTGTCGCCTTCAACGTTTAAGATAGATTGCTCTTCTTCTACGCTATCGCCAACCGCAACCATCACTTCAGTCACTTCAACTTCGTCATCACCAATATCTGGCACAGTGACTTCTTTAGTTGATGAAGCCGATGACGCAGCAGGTGCTGCTTCCTCGGTTTTTTCAGCTTCTTTAGAGTCAGCAGCAGAGTTTTGCGCTTCACCGTCAAAGATGAACACTAAAGTGCCTGTGGTAACAGTGTCACCCACATTCACTTTAATTTCTTTTACCGTACCGGCTTGCTCAGCAGGTACTTCCATCGCAGCTTTATCACCTTCAACACTTAACAGTGACTGGTCAACTTCAACTTTATCGCCAACACTCACTAGTATTTCGGTTACTTCTACTTCATCGCCACCGATATCAGGTACTTTAATTTCAATACTCATTGCAAACCTCTTATGCGTACAGTGGATTTAGTTTGTTAGTGTCAATGTTGAATTTTTTAATAGCTTCAACAACCACTGACTTTTCAACTTCACCACGTTTAGCAAGTTCAGATAATGTCGCAACTACCACGTAGCTTGCGTTAACTTCAAAGTGACGACGTAGATTTTCACGGCTGTCAGAACGACCGTAACCATCTGTACCCAATACTTTGTAGTTACTGCTTGGGATAAATGAACGCGCTTGTTCTGCGTAGTTTTTCATGTAATCCGTTGCAGCAACGGTTACTGAGTCGTTTAATACGCTAGTAATGTACGGCGTTTTTTGCTCGCTTTCTGGATTAAGCATGTTGAAACGCTCAACATCTTGTCCATCACGGGTAAGTTCATTGAATGAAGTTACTGAGTAAACATCAGACGCAATACCAAACTCTTCGCTTAAAATTGTCGCTGCTTTACGCACTTCAGTCATGATAGTACCTGAGCTTAATAGCTGTACATTGGCTTTTTTGCCTTCGTAGCTTTCTAGCTTGTAGATACCTTTACGAATGCCTTCTTCAGCGCCTTCTGGCATGGCTGGCTGATGGTAGTTCTCGTTCATTAACGTAAGGTAGTAGTAAATGTTTTCTTGATCTTCACCGTACATACGACGAATACCGTCTTGCACAATAACCGCTACTTCAAATGCATAAGTAGGATCGTAAGAAATACAGTTAGGTACCGTGTTTGCAAGAATGTGGCTGTGGCCATCTTCATGCTGTAAGCCTTCGCCATTTAGCGTTGTACGACCTGCTGTAGCACCTAATAAGAAACCACGTGCTTGTTGATCCCCTGCCATCCATGCCATGTCACCAACACGTTGGAAACCAAACATAGAGTAGTAAATGTAGAATGGGATCATCGGTAAGTCGTTGGTGCTGTAAGATGTTGCAGCAGCAACCCATGACGACATTGCACCTAGCTCGTTAATACCTTCTTGTAGTACTTGTCCTGAGGTTGCTTCTTTGTAGTAAGAAACAATATCACGATCTTGAGGCGTGTAGTTTTGGCCATGCGGATTATAAATACCGATTTGACGGAATAAACCTTCCATACCAAAAGTACGTGCTTCATCGGCAATAATTGGCACAATGTTTTTACCAATGCCTTTATCTTTTAATAAGATATTAAGTGCACGTACAAAGCCCATAGTGGTTGAAATATCACGTTTTTGCTCTTCAAGTAACGGCTTAAACGCATCTACTTCTGGCAACTGTAATTTTTCAGAGAACTTAGCGATACGTGTTGGCGTGTAACCTTGTAACGCATCACGACGAGCATGTAGGTACTTGTACTCTGGAGAATCTTTTTCAAGCTCTAAGTAAGGCAGCTCTTTTAATTGCTCTTCTGATACTAAATCATCTAAGCCCAAGCGTGAGCGTAAGTGAGCCACATGCGACATATCCATTTTCTTAACTTGGTGCGCAATGTTTTTACCTTCAGCCGCTTCACCCATGCCGTAACCTTTTACTGTTTTAGCAAGGATCACTGTTGGGCGGTCTTTAGTCTCTTCTGCTTTTTTGAATGCAGCATAAAGCTTTGACGATTCATGACCACCACGCTTAAGCGCAAAAATTTCGTCATCGGTCATATCAGCAACAAGTGCCGCTGTTTCTGGGTAACGACCAAAGAAATGCTCACGTACGTACGCGCCATCTTTTGCTTTATATGTTTGGTAATCGCCATCAACAGTTTCGTTCATTAGCTGTAGTAGTTTACCTGTGGTGTCTTTAGCAAGCAGAATATCCCAACCGCTACCCCAAACAAGTTTAATAACATTCCAGCCAGCGCCTTTAAATAGCCCTTCTAGCTCTTGAATGATTTTACCATTACCCATTACAGGGCCATCTAAGCGCTGTAGATTACAGTTAATTAAGTAACATAGGTTATCTAGCTTCTCACGCGCAGCAAAAGAGATAGCACCACGTGATTCTGGCTCATCCATTTCACCATCACCTAAGAACGCGTATACACGTTGGTTTTTAGTGTCTTTTAAGCCACGACCATCTAAGTACTTTAAGAAACGCGCTTGGTAAATTGAAGAAATTGGACCTAAACCCATAGATACCGTTGGGAACTGCCAAAACTCAGGCATTAATTTAGGGTGAGGGTAAGAAGGTAGGCCATTGCCATCTACTTCCTGACGGAAATTATCAAGTTGTTCGGCGCTTAAACGCCCCTCAACAAATGCACGCGCATAAATGCCCGGAGAAATATGACCTTGGTAATATACTAAATCGCCGCCATCAACATCATTTGGCGCTTTAAAGAAGTGGTTAAAACACACCTCATAAAATGCAGCAGACGATTGGTAAGACGCCATATGGCCGCCTAAGTCGAGATCTTTTTTCGATGCACGCAATACAATCATAATCGCGTTCCAGCGAATAATTGAACGAATACGGCGCTCAAGATTTACATCACCAGGGTAGGCAGGTTCTTGATCAACCGGAATCGTATTAACGTAGTTTGTGTTAATGCCTGTTGGCATATCAACACCGTCTAAACGGGCTTGCTCTAACACTTGCTCAAGTAAAAACTGAGCTCGTTCAACACCTTCTTCGCGCACAACCGATTCAAGAGCTTGTAACCACTCTTGTGTTTCTAGCGCGTCTACGTCAATTTTATTGACTTCAGACATATGGAGGTTTCCTTATGTTTAAAATACTAATGTATGTATTGAATACTTCACTGTTGAATCAAGTTAACAGTGAATGTACTTGCTTAATTTTGTTTGGTGCGTCTTAAACTACGTTCAATTCGCGAATGCTCTTTACCCGCTTCAAGCAATGCTTCTTCAATATAGGCTAAATGCGCATTACTCGCTAAGCGAGCTTGTTCAGGATTACCGTCAATCACTGCATCCATTAATAAACGCCGGTGTTCGGCTAATTGGCTGCTTATATCTGACTTTTTAAGTAACACTGTTAAATTTTGTAAAACATTTTGCTCAAGTAAGCTTTGCATCCCTCTTACTAAATGCAGTAACACTACGTTATGAGACGCCTCAGCGATGCAAAAATGAAAGTCATTAATCGCTTTGGCTTTTTGCTTTAATTCATCTTTAGCTAATGCAATCTGATCAAAGCTCTGTTTTACTTTTGCAAAATCGTTGCTTGTTCCGCGAAGTGCTGCGTAATAAGCCGCAATTCCCTCTAGCGCATGACGAAATTCTAATAAATCAAATTGCGATTCGGGGTGTTTACTGATCAAATCAAACAACGGATCAGTCAGCCCCTCTTCCAATTGATTTTTTACATACGTTCCACCACCTTGACGACGGGTTACAAGCCCTTTTGCCTCAAGCTTTTGAATGGCTTCACGCAACGACGGACGCGACACTTCAAATTGCTTAGCGAGTTCACGCTCCGGTGGTAACTTTTCTCCTGGTGCTAACGACCCCTCAAGAATCATGTTCTCAAGTTGTTGTAAAATAACATCAGATAATTTTGCCGCTTTAATTTTTAAAGACATCAATCAACGTCCGCGTTGTATAAGTGCTAGCAGCCCATTAAATAAGGCTTTTAACTGAATGACCTGACCAAAAGGTAAATTGGTCATACCAAATTTTGCCATACGTTATCAAAAACCGTAATTACTGTCAATTTACAGCAGTTTTAAAGCCCTAAGGCCAGCGTAACGTAATTTAAACAAAGTTCAAATAATACACAGAATGCAGAGGATAAAGAAAGGTTAATAAGATGAAAAACAAATGGTCAGACCAGCTGTTTTTAATTTTCGGGTTTCGGGGTTCGGGTTTCGGGGTTCGGGGTTCGGGGTTCGGGGTTCGGGGTTCGGGGTTCGGGGTTCGGGGTTCGGGGTTCGGGGTTCGGGGTTCGGGGTTCGCAATAGGATAAAATGTAGAGTAATTTGCAAACATGTTTTTACATTGTAGGCGGGAGTTTACCTCGCGCATGTTTAGGTTAAAGGTTTTAAGCCCGCAACTCGAAGCCCGTCACAAAAAAGTAAAGTGCGCGGCATAAAGCCCCGCCTACGATTAACCCAACACTATGCTTAGCTTAATCTCTGCCTAGAACCTAAAACTCTAGGCACCAAATATATTTATTTTTTGAACCACAGAGGGAACAACCATTGATTGTCACTTTCTCTGTGTGCTCTGCATTCTCTGTGGTAAATAAATTACTTAAAAGCTATTACACAAAGAGAAGATAATGGGGGTAAAGAGGTTTTAGCCCGCCCCCCGTTGCTCGCGCAGCCCGCCAACACCAAGCTAAACACGGTGCTTGGCTTAATTTCTACCTAACACCTAACACCTAACACCTAATACCTAATACCTATTACCTAATACCTATTACCTATTACCTAACCCCTAGTCTTTAACTTAAACCACCAAATAAAGTCATCAAGGCAATTAACACTAAGTAAAAAAGTACATTTCGCTTAACCAGTTTGATCATACAGGTGGCCTCAAAGGTACAACCATAATAGCGCTCTTCAACTTGTTCAGCCGCTAGCGCCGTATAAGTAACCACCTTGCGATTAGGGCTTGAAAAGTCAAACACGTAATGCAGCCAACAGCTAGTCCCTTTATTAAAGTTACCAATCACTAAATAGCCAAAACTGGTAATACGCGCTGGGAGCCAATCTAGCCAAAACAATAAACGGTGGATTAGCTTAAAATGCTTAGCAATGACTTCATCACGGTTGTCACTCACTAAGTCGGCAAAAGTACGCACTAATGCATAAAAAACAGCACCAGCAACGCCCAATACCACAAACCAAAATATAACCGCGCAATAAAATCGAAAGTTAACCCAAGCTAATGTTTGCCCAACGGTTTCGCCGCCTTGCTGATCTTGGGTGCGTTTTTGCCCTAATTGCAAAGCATACAAAGACGCAGCGGTTTGATCACCGCGAGTCAGTGCATTTAAATACGACTTATACAAAGCGCGTTGCTTAGCGCAACCAAAGCACACTAATAACACCGCTACATTAAAAACAAGTTGCCAAAGTGCAAAGTCAGATAAAAAATACACACACCCAACAGCAATCACAGGCAGTAATAGCCAAATTAAAAAACCTGTTGCTGTGCCAAATAAACCTTTATTGGTCAATAAATTAACAGAGCGAGTTAAGTAGCCATTAGCGTAATAACTCATTTGCCAATGCGCAGAGCGAGCACCTAAACGCTCAAGTATCAGTGCAATTATTATTGAAACTAAAATCATGTTGTTACTCGCTTAATTTAGGGTCTGTTGACCTTTGCGGATTATAATTTGTTCAAACTAGGGGCGATTTAATCGCGGCGCGAGGTTTGTAACCTAGTGGGCTAAGTCAAAACCGAGCAACAAAGAGTAAATCGTCCCTAGGCAGAACCCGAAGGGCAGCGCCTGTTTGGCATTGATGCTACGTTATCGCCTATTTATGGGGAATAACCACACCACATAGGCGCTGCCTTGCCTAAATACCAAACAGACTGCTGCAAATTTAACCTTGAAAGGTCAACAGACCCTAGTTATTTAATTAGGTTAAAAAACTTACGCCAGTTAAAACTAACCCCAGGGTCGGTTTTTCGCCCAGGGGCTATATCGCAATGCCCAACTATATTACTGGCTATTATTTTTGGGTAGCGCTGCATAATAGCCTGCGCCAATGCAGCTAAACTTTGATATTGGGCACTGGTATAATTAGTTGTGTCTGTGCCCTCAAGCTCTATACCTATACTAAAATCATTACAATTTTGTTGTCCAGCAAAGCAGGAACGCCCCGCATGCCATGCACGCTTTTCAAAAGGTACATACTGTATAATTTCGCCGCAGCGCTTAATAAAACAATGCGCTGATACTCTAAGCCCTGCTAAATCAGTAAAGCTAGGGTGTGCATTGCAATCAATATTCCCCATAAATAAGTCATCAACATAGGGAGTATTAAACTGCCCTGCAGGTAATGAAATATTATGAATAACCAACAGCGATATATCACTGTGAGCAGGTCGCTCGTCAAAGTGGCTACACGCCCGCTGGCTAATATTATTTATAACGCCTAAAGAATCTATTTTCATACTATTTATTTAAAACTTATGTAGCCCGCTGCCCATAGCCCGTTACACGCATCCCGTTACCCGTAGCTCGCAGCGCTCAGGTTAATCAACCAAAATTGATGTATATCAAGATGCTAATAGATTTAAGCCTATAAAGATAGCGTAATACCAAACGATAAAATATGATTAACGTGTTAATTAAGCGCTGGCTTTTTAGTTTAGTTGTTAGCTGCTTCTATTTAGTAATTAAACAGAGTAAAATTTAGTTAATTTATTATCTATTATGAGCTTTTTCATGTCTATTTCGCATACCCTAATTAGCCAACTTGTTACCTTAGCGCTAGATGAAGACCTAAATTACCAAAGCGCAGAACAAGGCGATATTACCGCACAGCTTATTTCGCAAGCAGAGCAAGCCAATGCGAAAGTGATCACCCGTGAAGACTGCATTTTTTGTGGCAAAGACCTAATCATTGAAGTATTCAAACAAGTCGACCCAAGTGTGGTTGTAAACATATGCGTGAACGATGGCGACTTTGTTAGTGCCAATAGTACTTTATTTACTGCCTCTGGTTCTGCTCGCGCTATTTTAACTGCAGAGCGTACTGCACTTAATTTTGTACAAACGCTTTCAGGTACAGCCACCACCACAGCGCACTATGTAAAAGAGCTAAGTGGCACTAGCACGCAACTACTCGATACCCGTAAAACCATTCCGGGGCTAAGAGCATTGCAAAAATATGCAGTTAAGTGTGGCGGCGGTGCAAACCACCGAATTGGTTTGTTTGATGCGTTTTTAATTAAAGAAAACCACATAGCAGCCTGTGGAGGAATTAATAACGCAGTGGCTCAAGCTAAGCTAAATCATGCCGATAAACCTATAGAGGTTGAAGTTGAATCGTTTGCTGAGTTAGAGCAAGCCATTAACGCAGGCGCCGATATTATAATGTTAGATAATTTTAACCCAGAGCAAATACGCCAAGCGGTTAGCATTACAAATAAGCGCGCTAAATTAGAAGTATCAGGCAATATGACCTTAGAAACGCTAAAAGCATACTCGCAAGCTGGGGTTGACTTTATTTCAAGCGGGGCGCTTACAAAAAATTTACAATCAATCGATTTATCGATGCGATTTGAGTAAATAATGTAAAATTTATTTATATATTCCCGCGCTAATTGATTGACAACCTTTAAAAAAGGGCATTAAATAATTCAAAAGGATTATTTATAACAAGTTATTAAATTAATGCGCTTTTTATCAGTTTTTTACATACAAAAGCGCAATAAACAGTGTTAGACTCATACCGAGTAACTAGTTTTTAGCATTAAATTAGTTTAAAAGAATGAGAAAATACAAAAACGTACAAACTTGAGATAAATGAAAACATTTATTTCACTATTAACTTGTAACTTACGGGGATTATAACTAACTTTTAGTAGTTAGGCTTATACTCAAATAAGGGACGAGTAACGAATAACCGTCACACAGTGCGTGTGTTTGCGGGGAATATTTTACCGTTTAAACACAACACTAAATTTGGCAAAATGATTTTATTTTTGTAGTAACAGGTTAAGTAAACACATAAGTTACAGTTTAAAAACTTATACCCGTTTGGCTTACCACAACATTATCCTTTAGGAGAGGAAACATGCAAACAATGACACAACAAAACCAAAAGGGTTTCACCCTAATTGAATTAATGATTGTAGTAGCAATCATCGGTATTTTGGCAGCAGTAGCGTTGCCTGCTTACCAAGATTATACGGCTCGCGCTAAAATGAGTGAAGTTATAACTTTCACAGCATCAGCTAAAACAGCTGTTAGTGAATGTATTATATCAACTGGGAGCTCTGCTAGCTGTGCTTCTAATAAAGCGGTAGGGTTAGATGAAAATATCTCCTCTCCATATGTGACTAGTGTGGTAGTTGGAACAGCAGGAGAGATAACGACAACAATCAAAGCTATCAATACAGATTTAACTGGAGCTACATTAACTTTAACCCCAAACACAACAAATGCAACAAACATTAGCTGGACTTGTGAAATAAGCGCTGCAACTTTAAATAAGTATGTTCCACAAAACTGTAGAAATGGTAGTTAATTCCTATTTCAACAAATGTAGAAGCTCTTATACATAAGAGCTTTTCTTTACATGCAATTTATCAAATCTCACAGCCACCATATAGCCCTCTCTATATTCTTAATTGCTTGTTTAACTCCATTTATTGATGAATACTTCTTTGGTCTATTTAATGAAAAAAGAGCTTTCCAATCAATACTTCTAAGTATGTGCGCCTTATTTTATTTTCCCTCACTCAAGTTAGAAAAAAAAGCAAATCTGACTTTAACTTTAGTGCTACTCCTTGGTTTAATCAGCACATTATTAAGTAACAACCTATTACATTCAAGCTTGAGCTATCTTCACGCTACAATGCTAATAAGCCTTGTTTTTTTAGGGTATAAAATAAAAAGTGATAACTCTATTTTATTTTATACAATACTATTCTCTAACATATTTTTAGTATCTTATTCATTACTTAATTATTCTTTTTTTATTTTATCAAGTGAACTTCCACTACCTGATGGTGTTTTGTATGGTTTTTATAACATTCGATTTTTTAATCAATTTCAAGTCCTAAGCATACCTTTTGTTATCTATTTTCTTTTACACCCAAATTTACATCGAGTTGCAAAAGTCACTCTGACTTTAAATTTCTTTTTGTTACTTTTCAGTAGTGCCCGAGGAGCTTCAATAGCAATATTGGTGACAACATTAGTTTACTGCTATTTCATAAATAGAAGTATGATAAAAGAGATACTCTTTTGTCTATTGGCTGCTATTTTATTATTTTCACTTCATTATTTTTATCTTAGCTTTTACCACTCAGCCGAGTATACAATAAGAACTGATAGCTCAAAAAGGTACGAGATATGGCTAGAAATCATCAATAATATACACCTTAAAACACTACTTTTTGGTAATGGCCCTGGTGGATATAAATCTGAAGTTTTCGATTTTGGCCATCCCCATAATAGTATCCTTCAAATTCTGAACAACTGGGGAGCAATTGTTTTATCTATTGTTGTTTGGTTTATATATAAATTAATTACTCAATCACTTACCTTCATTAAAAAAAACAAAGATAACAATGAGTTTTTAACCTGTTTTACTTCATTTGTAAGCTTACTGATTTACTCACTAGTCAGTGGCGTAATAGTCATGCCAATTCCGCAGACCTTTTTATTTATTTTAGTTGGGATTTTACTTGGATATTTAGGTTATAATTTAGTTGAAAGAAAAAGCAAAACACATAAAAAAGTAGCACAAATTATTACATTTACAACATCTTTACTTTACGCGGCATTAGTCATACTGAGCTACAACTGTTTAGACCCTAAACCACACGGTCCTAGCTTTTGGTCTAACGGGCAATTATCTTTTGAAAATTGTAAGCTTACTTACTTCGAGGATTAATAATGGCAAAACAACCAGACAAAAAAGGATTTGATACCTTTGAATGGGTAGGCGTAAGTGCTCGCGGGAAACGCCTTGAAGGTGAAATGACTGGTGCAAGCATTGCTCTAGTTAAAGCCCAACTTCGTAAGCAAGGCATAACGCCCTCAAAAGTTAAACGAAAAGCCAAACCTTTGTTTGGTATTCAAAGCGTACAAAAAATTACCCCAAAAGATATAGCCTTAGTTACTAGGCAAATAGCTACTATGCTGATGGCGGGTGTACCGCTAATTCAATCGATTGAAATGATAGGCTCAGGCTCGACCAATAAAAGTGTTACCAAACTGATGGGCACCATTGGCGATGAAGTAAAAGCTGGCCAGCCCTTATCAACTGCGCTGAGAAAACACCCCCGCTATTTTGATGATTTATATTGTGACTTAGTGGCATCGGGTGAGCAATCTGGCGCATTGGATAAAATATTCGACCGCGTTGCGCTCTATAAAGAAAAATCAGAAGCGCTAAAATCAAAAATTAAAAAAGCCATGTTTTACCCGATTGCGGTATTAGTGGTGGCGCTGATTGTAACCTCCATATTATTGATTTTTGTGGTACCACAATTTCAAGATATTTTTAATGGCTTTGGCGCAGAGCTGCCTGCTTTTACCCTATTTGTAATTGCTATTTCTGAATTTATGCAAGAGTACTGGTGGATGGCGCTAATAGCAGTAATGGCATTTGGCTATATATTTAAAGAAGCGCATTTAAGAAGTTTAAAACTGCGTGATGCAACCGACCGCGCCATACTTAAACTGCCCATTATAGGCATGATACTTAATAAAGCCGCGGTAGCACGTTATGCCCGCACCCTATCGACCACCTTTGCTGCCGGTGTACCGCTAGTAGATGCGCTGGATTCTGCTGCTGGTGCCTCAGGTAATGCAGTTTACCGTTATGCTATTTTGGAAATAAAAGCCGAGGTAAGCTCAGGTAACCAAATGAACTGGGCAATGCGTAACTCTAAAATATTTCCTGATATGGTGGTACAAATGGTCGCCATTGGTGAAGAGTCAGGATCGCTTGATGGCATGCTGGCAAAAGTGGCTACTATTTATGAGCAAGAAGTGGATGACGCCGTAGATGGCTTATCTAGCCTATTAGAGCCATTAATAATGGCGGTACTCGGCGTACTAGTCGGTGGCTTAATCGTGGCCATGTACTTACCTATATTCCAACTAGGTTCAGTTATTTAGACAGGTTTTAGGCGCGAGGTTCGAGGCCCGCAGCTCGCCGCCCGTAACCTTAAATACCTCTAAAAGCGAAGCGTCTCTTAACCTCTTTGTGAATAATGACCTTGCGCGGCAAAAAGCTCCGCCTACAGAACAATTAAAGCGCGGCGATTCCCCGTCGCCCGTTGCCCGTCGCCCGTCGCCCGTCGCTCGAACCTAACATCCTAAACCCTAACTTTGCACTTATGTAAAACCACTGTATTATCAATAACAGAATTTAGTTTTAGGTAGAATAAATGCAAAGTTTTTTTATTGATATCACCAGCGCGATGCAGGCCCATTTATGGTTTTATTTGACCACGGTTGGCCTAGTGAGCTTATCTGTTGGTAGCTTTTTAAATGTAGTGATATACCGCTTGCCGCTAATGATGCAAAAAGAATGGCAAACTGAATGCCGCTTATTATTAGCAGATGAACTAACCAGCGCTAAAGCGAAACAAATCAACGCACAAACTACTGGTACGTTTAACTTAATTAAACCCAACTCATGCTGCCCTAAGTGCAAAGCGGCCATTAAACCGTGGCAAAATATCCCCATTGTTAGCTGGTTATTATTAAAAGGTAAATGCGCAACCTGTAACAACCCAATATCAGTGCGTTACCCTCTCGTTGAAGCCATTACGGCTATTTTAAGTTTAGTGGTTGCCTACACCTTTGGCGCAACAGAGCAGGCTTTATTGTACATTGTAGTTACTTGGGCGTTGGTAGCACTGACTTTTATTGATATTGATCACATGCTACTGCCGGACCAGCTTACTTTGCCACTTTTATGGTTAGCGTTAATCGCCTCTGTTATGGGTTATACCATTGCCCCTAGCGATGCCATTATTGGCGCAGCATGTGGCTATTTAAGCTTATGGAGTGTGTTTTGGTTATTTAAATTAATAACCGGTAAAGAAGGCATGGGCTATGGCGACTTTAAATTACTGGCGGTGTTTGGAGCCTTGCTGGGTTGGCAATCGTTATTGACCATTATTTTACTCTCAAGCGTAGTTGGCGCTGTTATTGGCATTGCCCTACTGAGTATTCAAGGTAAAGACAAAGCAACGCCTATTCCTTTTGGCCCTTACTTAGCAATAGCCGGTTGGATCACTATGCTATGGGGAACGCAACTGCAAAACAGCTATTTTAATTTTATTGGCTACTAACTATGAACAATACACAACATCATAAAAACAACTGGGTATTGGGACTAACCGGCGGCATTGGCTGTGGTAAAACCGCCGTAAGCAATATGCTGGCAGAACTAGGCATTACTATTGTTGATGCTGATATTATTGCTCGCCAAGTAGTTGAGCCTGGCACTGAAGGGCTTAATGCTATTGTTAAGCATTTTGGTACTGACATACTTAATGAACATGGCGCATTAAACCGAAGCGAACTAAGAGCGCGTATTTTTAGTAACGCTGAGCAAAAAGCATGGCTGAATGCGCTGCTACATCCTTTAATACGCACTAAACTGATCACTGATTTAACAAACGCGCAAAGCGACTACGTGGTGTTAGTTGCGCCGTTGTTATTTGAAAATGAGCTTGATGGCTACTGTCATCGTACTTTGCTAATAGATGTCCCCAAAGAGGTGCAAATAGCACGTACTACACAGCGCGACAATATAAGCATTGAACAGGCCGAGCAAATTATTGACGCACAAATGTCTCGTGAGCAAAAACAACATAAAGCGGATGATATTTTAAATAATAACCGCAACTTAAACGATGTAAAACAAGACTTACTTGAGCTGCATAAGTATTATTTACAGCAAGCTAAGTCTACAATATAACTGGATAAGCTAAATGCTAGATAGTAAACCATGCAACAGCGCATTTTTTATCAGTAAAAATACCTGCTGCATTGGTACGATTAATGTATTCCTTTCTTTTTTCTGATAAATTGCTGACAAATGAAGGATTAAATCAGGTGCGCAATGAATATTAACTCACCGTTATTAAGAAAATTTATTACCCTCGGCCGGGTTGATACCGATACCGTAAAAGCAAAACAACAAGAGTTTGCGTCAACTGCTGAGCTTATTTCTAAATGTGGCAAAATAGACAGCCAAGATTTAGCGCAGCAATGTATTGATTTGTTTAGAGTGCCTTTTTTTGATTTAAAAGATTTTAATGTTGCACAAATATCTGCCGAGCTGGTTAAAGAAAAGCTGATCCGCAAGCACCATATTTTACCTTTGGTACAAAAAGGCAGAAAAGTATACATTGCTGCCTCTGATCCTACCGATTACGGCGCTTTTGAAAACTTTGAATTTAGCACCGGTTTATCATGCGAAGTGGTGGTGGTTGACTACCTACAGCTCGACCATAAAATTGAGCAATTACTTGATGCCACAGGTAGCTTAAATTTAAGTGAAGATGAATTTAAAGAGTTTGCTGAACTAGACTCTGAGCCTCAAAGAGATAACACCCCTAAAGATGATGACAAAGACGATGCCCCTATTATTGTCTACATTAATAAAATTTTAATGGATGCAATAAAAAAAGGTGCTTCCGATCTTCACTTTGAACCCTATGAGCACAAATACCGTATTCGCTTTCGTATTGATGGTATTTTACATGAGGTAGCTAGTCCACCGAATAGTTTAGCAACCAAGCTTTCGGCGCGTATAAAGGTTATGTCACGCCTTGATATCGCTGAAAAACGTAAACCACAAGATGGCCGTATCAAGCTTAAAATTACTGAGCGTAAAAGTATTGATTTTCGTGTTAGTACCATGCCAACCCTATGGGGTGAAAAAGTGGTAATGCGTATTCTAGATTCATCCAGTGCTATGCTAGGCATTGATGTATTAGGTTATGAAACCGAACAGAAAAAACTCTACCTAGATGCACTAGAACAACCACAAGGGATGATTTTGGTTACCGGCCCAACCGGCTCGGGTAAAACCGTATCCTTGTATACGGGTTTAAATATACTTAATCAGCCGGAACGAAATATTAGTACCGCCGAAGATCCAGTAGAAATTAACCTCGAAGGGGTTAACCAAGTACAAATAAATATTAAAGCCGACATGACCTTTGCTAATGCTTTACGGGCGTTCTTACGTCAAGATCCCGATGTTGTCATGGTGGGTGAAATACGTGATTTAGAAACCGCTGAAATATCAATTAAAGCGGCGCAAACCGGTCACTTGGTGCTATCAACGCTTCACACTAACTCCGCGCCAGAAACGATTACCCGTTTGTTAAATATGGGTGTACCCGCGTATAATGTAGCCAGTTCAATTAGTTTAATTATAGCCCAGCGCTTAGCGCGCCGATTGTGCTCTAAATGTAAAGTACCAGAGCCTTTACCCCGTGAAGAGCTTATTCGCCAAGGCTTTAATGAACAACAAATACAGGACATGATTTTATACGCACCGAAAGGCTGTGAAAGCTGTACCGATGGCTATAAAGGCCGTGTTGGTATTTACGAAGTCATGAAAGTTACCCCAGAAATAGCGCAAATTATAATGCGCGGTGGTAACTCATTAGAAATTGCTGAGGTATCACTTAAAGCAGGGTTTAATAACATACGCTTATCAGGTCTTCGAAAAGCCGCAGAGGGCGTGACCTCACTCCTTGAGATAAACCGTGTCACTAGTTTTTAAATAAAGTGCTTAGTTGCTTAACAATAAATTGAGCGGCTAAGCCTATGTTAATTTGAGAGTAAATTATGCCAACTATGGTTAACTGCCCAAACTGCAAAGCACAAGTAGAATGGTCAGCACAAAGTCCGCACCGCCCTTTTTGTTCAAAGCGTTGCCAACTTATTGATTTAGGTGAATGGTCGTTTGAAAATAATAAAATTTCCGCGCCGATTACAGCTGCAGATGAGTTCAATCAAGACATGATTGAAGACATTGAAGCAATGATGGCAAAAAATGAAGATGACTTTTTTAAGTAACCTTTAAAGGTTCGAGGTTCGAGGTTCGAGGTTCGAGGTTCGAGAAATTTAAAAACCTTGCGGTTAAAATCGCAAGGTTTTTTTATACCTGTGGCAGCGGGTTTACCCCGCGTTAGTTTTAGGTTTTAGGTTTTAGGTTTTAGGTAATTTATCTACCACAGAGGTGCAGAGCACACAGAGAAAGTAACAATAAATGATCTTCTCTCTGTGGGGCGCGAAGCGCCTCTGCTCCCTCTGTGGTTCAAAATATTCTGTAGATACAAGGCGGGGCTTCGGGCGACGAGCTTCGCCCCTCGAACCTCGCACCTAGCCCTTCTACCTGCGGCGCTGCTCTATTTTAGCTAACTTTTCTTTTTGCTCAGCGTTAAGCAGTTGCATTACTTGATGCTGGGTTTTTAATTTAATTAACCCCAATTGCTGCTTCTTATCTTGGCGTGCGGTTAATAACTCTTTCGCTGCATTTTCGTCAAAGTTTGGCGCTGACAATAACGCATCCATCTGCGCTTTATAAACTTGGCGCTGTGCCTTACGCGCGTCTTTATTTTGGCTTCTTAGTGCTTTAATTTGCGTTTTTTGCGCTGTAAAAATCGCTTTTAATTGTGTTTGTTGCTCTTGCGTAAGCGCCAGCTTGTCTGCTGCTCGCTCAGAAAGTAAAAAGCGCGCTTGAGAGTGGCCTTGTTTATGGCCATCACCTTTTGCAAGTGCACTGCCCGCACTGAGCGTTGCTGCTGTTAAGCCACATATTAGTACTAATTTCGATAACGTGTTTACTTTAGTCATAATCATCACCTTTATATTGGGTTGGTTGTTGGTTGCTAATGTTTACTATAACTAACTCAATACAAAGTAACGCAAAGCAGTGTAAAGGTTATGTAAAGACTAACTTTTGATGAATTTAGCGCGTAAAATAAAACCATAAACAGCGCGTAAGGCTTTATATATGAAACTATTAATGATTGATGATGACACCGGTTTATGCGAGTTATTGAGCGAGTACCTAAGCGCACAAGGGTTTAGCATTCAAACCGCACACGATGGCCAACAAGGCTTAGAGCTTGCCTTGCAGAACGATTACGCGCTTATATTACTTGACGTTATGCTGCCCTCTATAGATGGCTTTGAAGTGCTAAAACAACTCAGGCAAAGTAAATTAACCCCTGTGATTATGCTGACCGCTAAAGGTGAAGACTTTGACCGTATTTTTGGTTTAGAGCTCGGCGCGGATGATTATATTGCAAAACCATTTAATCACCGTGAGCTCCTTGCCCGGGTTAAAGCCATTACTCGGCGTATTGAACACATTAATAGTGTGTCTAATAGTAATAAAAAAATATCTTCAAACGGTATTACTGTTAATTTTGCTACGCGAGAAGCTAGTATTAATAACAACTCCCTCACACTAACGGGCACCGAATACGAGATACTTGCCTTATTGATAAAGCACGCCCCGAATGTAATTAGCAAAGAGCAAATAAGCGAAGATGTATTAGGCAGGCGGTTAGCGTCTTTTGACCGCTCTATAGATATGCATGTGAGTAATATCCGTAAAAAAATAGCCGAGCACATAGACGGTGATAAAATTAAAACAATGAGGGGAACAGGGTATGTCTTCATCCAAGGAGAATAAACCTCACCGTTTTAGTTGGCTACGCCACCCACGACATTATTTATTTTTTAAGGTCTTTACGTGGTTTTGGCTGACGATTATTGGCACTTTTACAGCGCTCTTTTTCTTGAGTAATATTTCACTAATAAATGCCATTAGCCATGACCCACTGCAAGGACCAATGCAGAAAAACCTAGAATACCTAGCACGAGCTATCGAGCGCAGCGCACATAAACACAAGCGATCTATTAATGACATTATTACTCATCCGCGTTTAACTAAACGTAAATTACTTTATTTAAATTCACAAAACAGCGATGAGGTTTTGATCAGTAAAGATGTTGAGAACAATATTGATTTAAGCTTACTTAACTTTAGCAAGGGGATGCCTCCACAGGTTATTTTTACTGAATACTATCAAGCTTTTGGCCCCATACGTATTCGTGTTCCTGAAGGGGAATTTGAGTTATATGAAATCGATATAAATCAGCAGCGGCCGCTCTTTATTCGTTTAAGGTTACTACCTGTATGGTTAAAAATTTCCATCGCGATTATCGCCTCACTTACATTAAGTTTTTTATTTAGTCGTAACTTAATTGCCCCTATAAATAGTTTAAAACAAGCAGCAATCAAGCTCTCAAACGGCGATTTAAGTGCGCGTGCGGCAATAAATAGTCAGCGAAAAGATGAACTTGGAGTTTTAGGACGCGACTTTAACCGCATGGCCGATCAACTAGAGCAGCTACTTAGCGCTCAAAAGCGCTTATTAGCCGATATATCCCATGAATTACGCTCTCCGCTAACTCGTTTAAAAATGGCTACGGGGCTGGCGCAAATGCAAGCAAGTGAAGCAAGCCAATCGTATTTATTGCGTATTGAAAAAGAAGCTAATCAGCTGGATAAAATGATAGCCGATGTATTGCAGGTATCGCGCTTAGAAGCCAATAGCCAACCTTTATCGCTGCAAGCACAGTCGTTGCAAGTGATTGTTGACCATGTGATTAACGATGCTCAGTTTGAAGCGAAACAGCACAATAAAACCTTACTTGTACACGGTAATGTTGAAGTAAATATAGAATGTGACGAAATGTTGATTGCCAGTGCCTTAGAGAACATTCTGCGCAATGCCATTAAATATGCACAACATACTATTAGCATCAGCTTAAAACACAGTGATACCATATACATACAAATATGTGACGATGGCCCTGGCGTACCTAAGGCGCAACTTGATAAGTTGTGTGAACCGTTTTTCAGGCAATCAGATGCCCGCGACCGCCTCAGCGGTGGTACGGGGTTAGGGTTAGCCATTGCAAAAAATGCGGTGATCGCGCATGGTGGAAATTTAGCTTTATCAAATAAAGACGCTGGCGGGTTGTGCGTTGAGGTAAGCTTACCAATACAAAAGAGAGATCATGTTTTATAGTACTGAAAGTGAGCTTGAAAAGAATCAGCCTGCAATAAATGAGTTTTATACTAATACGCTAAAAAAGCGTATTTAAACACAGCGGCAGGAGAATTATTTTATGCTTGTGCCAAGCCTAACGATGCTCATACTGCCATTGTTATTAGTTCAGGGCGTATTGAAGGACTGGATAAATACAAAGAGCTACTTTGGGAGCTTTATTGTAATAATTTTGCAGTGTTTATTGTTGATCACCAAGGCCAAGGTCGCTCTTATCGGTTACTAAAAAACCCCCATAAAGGCTACGTAAAACAATTTGAAGATTACAGTCACGATCTTAACCAGTTTAATGAAAAAGTGGTGCAGCAGCACTGGCAAGGTAAAAAGTTACTGCTTAGTCATTCAATGGGCGGCGCCATTGCGTTTGATTACTTAGCACGTTATTCACATGATTTTAGTGGGGCATTTTTATCGGCGCCCATGTTTGATATTCATACCAAAGGAATACCCAAGCCGATTGCACAGTTTATCGCTGCAAGTGCCTCATTATTAGGGCTCTCAGGATGTTATGCACTAGGACAAAACGATTACTCACCTGAAGAGTTTGCGCTTAATACTTTAACCAGTAGCCAAATACGTTACGAGCAATTTAGGGCAACTTATCAGCAAACCCCACTATTACAATTAGGTGGCGTGACTTATGGCTGGCTGAATACTGTTTTTTCGTTTATTAAAGCGCTTGATAAACTATCCATAACCACCCCATTATTTATAGCTAGCGCAGAAAATGATGAAGTGGTTGATAATCAAGCCCAATACAAGCTTGCAAGCCGGCATAAAAATACGCTAATCAAGCAGTTTAAAGGGGCTAAGCACGAGCTATTTTTTGAGCGTGATGAAATTCGCCAACCACTACTAACAAGCCTATATAAATTTTGTGAGTCGCTAAGTTAACCTAAATTCTGGTTAGGTTAACGACCAAGCGATAATGGATCTAGGTGAATCAATATATCCACTTCCGATTCAAATTGCTGAATGATCATCAGCTCAACTTCGTCGGCTACCTTATGGGCACGAATAAGCGGTAAATGATCATCAAGCTCTAAATGCAGTTGGATAAACTTAACTTTACCGCCTTGTCGAGTACGAATTCCGTGTACCCCATAAACATCAATATGGGCATGCGCTATTTCAAAAATACTTTGCTTTTCTTCATCTGGCAGCTCTTTATCCATTAAGTGTGAGGCACTCTCAGTCGCTATATCCCAGCTGTTATAAAGTAAGTAACCCGCTACACCAATGGCAAACAAAGGATCAGCATACAGCACCCCATAATAAGCAAGTAAAATAGCAATTAGTACCGCCGCGTTTAAAATTAAATCGCCTTTATAGTGAACAGAATCAGCCTTGATGGCGATTGATTCTGTATGCTTCACTACTTTATTTTGCACAAATACAATGACTAAAGTACACGCTATAGCAAAAATACTGACCCACACACCTAATAATGAATGTGTCAGCTCTACGGGGTTAATGAGACGCTCAATACCGTGAAACGCCAATAAACAACCTGAGCCTGCAATAAAAGCGGCCTGCCCAAGCCCTGCAAGTGCCTCGGCTTTACCGTGGCCAAATCGGTGGTCGTCATCCGCAGGACGCAGTGCATACGATAAAACCAAAAAGCTCATTAGTGTTGCTGTTATATCCATTAATGAGTCGGTTAATGAGCCAAGCATTGACGCCGAACCCGACGCAAGCCACGCCCATGCTTTGGTCGCAATCATTAGGCTCACCATAATCATGGTCACTATGCTGGAGGCCTTGACCCAAAATTCATAACTGCGATTATGCACGTATCTTTCCGTTGTAAGCTGTATTTAATGTTTTCAGTATATCATTTTTTATTCATTGTTCGTGTATACTGACCCCGTCAAATTAAAGATTTTATAGGGCTTATTGTGCTGGATATTGTTTTATACCAACCTGAAATTCCGCCTAACACCGGGAATATCATTCGTTTATGTGCCAATACAGGCTATTCACTGCATTTAATTGAACCGTTAGGGTTTGAATGGGATGACAAACGTGTAAAACGCGCTGGCCTTGATTATCATGAATTTAGCCATGTGCAACGCCATGCTTCATTTGAAGCTTACTTAGAAAAGTGTCAGCCTAAAAAAGTGTATGCGTGCACCACTAAAGGCAGTCAGTTTCACCATCAAGCACAATATGAAGCGGGTGACTGCTTAGTATTCGGCCCTGAGACCCGAGGCCTACCTGATGACATGATCCAAGCATTACCAAACGAGCAACGAGTACGTATTCCTATGCAAGCCGACAGCCGTAGTATGAATCTATCTAATGCGGTAGCTGTGTTTGTGTATGAGTCTTGGCGCCAGCTTGGTTTTCCAAACGCCCAGTAAGGTTTTAGGTTTTAGGTAAACAAAAATACCTGTTACCTAAAACCTAGCAGTTCGTTTTATTCTGATTTCTGTTCACGACCTAATAAGGCCATAGCAGCTGCTTTCATGTCTTTATTTTCATAAAGTACTTTGTATATTTGCTCAGTGATTGGCATTTCAACACCCGCACGCTGCGCGAGTAAATACACTTCTTTGGTGTTTCTAAAGCCTTCAACGACTTGGCCAATTGATGCAATCGCATCATCAACACTTTCACCTTTACCTAACGCTAAACCAAAACGGCGGTTGCGCGATTGGTTATCGGTACAGGTTAAAATTAAATCGCCTAAACCAGCCATACCCATAAAGGTTTCTGGTTTTGCACCCAGGGCACAACCCAAACGCGATAACTCTGCTAAACCACGGGTAATAAGCGCGGTACGTGCATTTGCACCAAAGCCGACACCATCAGAAATCCCTGCACCAATAGCAATTACGTTTTTAACCGCACCACCAAGCTGTATGCCAATAAAGTCGTCATTGTTGTACACCCGAAACGAGCGGCCGCAATGGAGTAGATCGGCAATTTGTTTCGCAAATGCTGATGAAGTTGATGACACCGAAATAGCAGTCGGTGAACCCATCGCCATTTCTTTTGCAAAGGTTGGCCCAGAAAGCACCGCTAATGGTACTTCTTCACCGAGCTCTTGCACTGCCACTTCTTGCAATAAGCGCCCAGTATCTGGCTCAAGCCCTTTAGTAGCCCAGGCTATTTTTGCATTTGGCCGCAAAGCCGGTTTAATTTGCTTTAGCGTGTCGGCAAATGCGTGGCTTGGCACAACAACCAGTACAATATCGCTAGCTGCTGTTGCTTGCTGCAAATCGGCTTCAAGGGTTAAGGTGTCAGGAAAAGGAATGTCAGGTAAGTAACGTTGATTTTTTCGCTCAGCTGCAAGCGTCGCAACGTCTTGGCTATTGCGCCCCCATAAAGTCACATTGTGACCATTTCGGGCTAAACAAATAGCAAGGGCGGTGCCATAAGACCCCGCCCCTAAAACAGTAACAGCTGATGTTGCTGTATTCATAAATTATGCGTCTGCTGAAGCCTGCTCAGCTTGCGCTGTGCGTTGCTGCATGTATTGTGCAAATAATGCATCAAAGTTAACCGGTGCAAGGTTAAGCTGTGGGAACGTACCACGGTTTACTAAGTTCGATACCGCTTCACGTGCATACGGGAATAACACGTTAGGGCAGAATGCACCTAGCATATGTGCTAATTGCATTTCTTCAACATCAGCAATAGTAAAAATACCTGCTTGTTGAATTTCACATAAAAACGCAGTTTCTTCACCGATAGATGCCGTCACAGTTAACGCTAAAACAACTTCGTAAACACCTTCATCAAGCTTATTAGAGCGTGTATCTAAATCTAATTTTACTTCTGGAGCCCACTCTTTTTGAAAAATAGCGGGTGAATTTGGCGTTTCAAACGACACATCTTTAGTGTAAATACGTTGAATAGTAAACTGTGCGCCTGCATCAGCTTCTGCTGCTGCGTTTTGATTTTGTTCGTTCATTGTTATTCCTAACCTGTTATTTATTATAATTAATTAAATTAAGCACTCAGCTTAGCATCAAGGTTACCTTGTGCTTCTAGTGCCATCATATCGTCACAGCCACCGATGTGTTCATCGTTAATAAAAATTTGTGGAACCGTGCTTGCGCCACCGGCTTTGGCGATCATTTCATCGCGAAGCTCTGGCTGTACGCCAATATCAATATTTGTGTATTTTACACTTTTGCTGTCTAACAACGCTAATGCGCGATGACAAAAAGGACAATATCCTTTGGTGTATAAAACAACGTTACTCATAATATAATCCTTAATCGGTTTAGCTAAGGCGTATTAGCGACCGGTTGTTGTTGGCAAGCTTGCTGATTGCCACGCACCCATACCGCCAGACAAAACAGAAACCTGTTCAAATCCTGCTTTATGCATTGCTGTTGCAACGCCTGAGGCAGTCATACCTGCAGCACATACCACTATAATGGGTTTGCTCTTGTACTTTTCAAGGGTTGAAAAATCAGATTCTTTGGCTTTTTCAGGGTTTAAATGCACAGCACCGGCAATATGGCCGGTTTTAAACTCTTTTTGCCCACGCATATCAACAACCTGACCGTCTTCGCGGTTAATAAGTAACGTTAACTGCTGAGGATTGATCTGACGAATTGCTGAAAATTTACTTTTTATTGCGCCACTAACAATAAGAAACGCAATCGCAACCCAAGCTAGGCTTAGAATTGGATGATTTGAGACAAATTCAATATATTGATCCATTCGACTTCCACTATAAAGTTACATGCTAAAACAGGGTGTTTTAGATATTTAATTCATATTTATTGTACTTACATAATGAGCAGTCACTCATCAGTAAATCAATTTAGAGTACTGTTAGGCTACTCTGAATTTTACCTACACAGAGGCTTAACTTACCCCACAAGCCTATTCAATACTTGAATAAAATAGGGATTAGCCGCGCAAGTATACCCAAATCAGCTAAAAATGCGAGTTTAAGCACGCTTGAAAGCCACAATGCCCTGCTCTTTTTAACTGAAAAATAACCTAACCCTTTAAAATATTCAATTGAGAGAGGAAGCTCATTGAAAATTTTTAATATCTTCTTTTCATTGCTGATCCTAGCTATAAAACACGGTATGCTTAGGCTTGGCATGTTGGCATTAATGTTAGCGTGTATTTTAGCAACGCTAGGGTCTGTTGATCTTTCAAGGTTAAATTTGCAGCAGCCTGTTTGGTATTTAGGCAAGGCAGAGCCTATGTGGTGTGGTTATTCCCCATAAATAGGCGATAACGCAGCATCAATGCCAAACAGGTGCTGCCCGAAGGGTTCTGCCTAGGGGCGATTTACTCTTTGTTGCTCGGTTTTGACTTAGCCCACTAGGTTACAAACCTCGCGCCGCGATTAAACCGCCCCTAGTTTGAACAAATTTTAATCCGCAAAGGTCAACAGACCCTAATAGGAGTGACTATGACAGAACATAAAAAACCACTGGTATTAATGATTTTAGATGGCTGGGGATACAGAGAAGATGAGCAAAGCAATGCCATTTTAGCTGCTAATACCCCTGTGTTAGATGAGCTTTGGGCAACGCGTCCTCATACATTAATTTCAGCATCGGGTTTAGATGTGGGTCTTCCTGATGGTCAAATGGGTAATTCTGAGGTTGGTCATGTTAACTTAGGTGCCGGTCGTATTGTTTATCAAGACTTTACCCGCATCACAAAAGCCATTGATGATGGCGAATTTGACTCAACCCCCGCACTGGTTGAAAACATTGATAAAGCTGTTCATGCCAACAAAGCCGTTCATATTATGGGACTGCTAAGCCCTGGTGGCGTGCATAGCCACGAAGACCATATTGTTGCCAGTATACAACTGGCTGCAAAACGCGGCGCTAAAGAGGTGTACTTTCATGCCTTTTTAGATGGCAGAGATACACCACCACGAAGTGCCAAAGCATCTATTGAGCGAATTGAAGCTTTATTTAGCGAACTTAAATGTGGCCGTTTAGCCTCATTAGTTGGTCGCTATTATGCCATGGACAGAGACAACCGCTGGAACCGTGTTGAAAAAGCGTATAATTTAATCACCCTAAGTGAAGGCGACTTTGATTATGAAAATGGCTTAAGCGCACTCAATGCTGCCTACGAGCGCGATGAAAATGACGAATTTGTAGCAGCCAGCACAATTACTCCTAAAGGCTGTAGCCCTGTGCAAGTAAATGATGGTGATACCATTATATTTGCCAACTTTAGAGCAGACCGTGCACGTGAAATCACTCGCGCCTTTGTCGAACCTGGTTTTGACGGTTTTAATAAGAAAAAATCGCCTGAGCTTAGTGCCTTTGTGATGATGACCGAATATGCCGCCGATATTGATGCGCCAGTGGCTTTTGGCCCGACACCACTTAATAACGTACTTGGCGAATGGTTTGAAAAACAAGGTAAAACTCAGCTACGTATATCTGAAACTGAAAAATATGCCCACGTTACCTTTTCTTTAGTGGCGGACGCGAAAATGAGTTTGACGGCGAAACTCGCGAGCTGATCCCATCTCCTCAAGTAGCAACGTATGATTTACAGCCAGAAATGAACTCAAAAATGCTTACCGATAAACTCGTTGCAGCAATAAAAAGTGGAAAGTATGATGCCATTATTTGTAACTACCCTAATGGCGATATGGTCGGCCACTCAGGTGTATTTGAAGCGGCAGTTAAAGCCTGTGAAGCAGTAGATAGCTGCATTGGTCGTGTAGTTGATGCCCTTAAAGAATATGGTGGAGAAGCACTAATAACTGCTGATCATGGTAATGCAGAGCAAATGGCAAACCTTAAAACAGGCCAAGCGCACACAGCACATACTAGCGAGCCAGTACCCTTTATTTATGTAGGTCGTGACGCACAAGCGCATACCGGTAAAGCCTTGAGCGATGTTGCACCTACTATGCTGCATTTAATGGGTTTGGAACAACCTGCAGAAATGACAGGTTCGCCAATTATGGTGTTGAAATAATTTATGAATAAAAGCGCATGCCGCATCATTGCGTGTATATGTGTACTAAACTCATTAGCCACTGCCGTTGCCGTGGCTAATGAAGATCGTACCAAAAAAGACCTATCCCAAGTACAAGTTGCTTTAGAGCAAAGCCAAGCTGAGTTTCAACAACAGCAAAAAGAAATAGCTAAACAGCAGCAAAAACTAAAAACACATGAGCTCGCTATAGCGAAAAACGCTAAAGCACTTAATATGGCTGAGCAATCCGTTAAAAAAACACAACAACAGCAAGCAGAGCAACAACAACGCGCGGCAAAGCTTGAAAAACAACAGGCCCAATTTCAACGTATTTTAGCAGCACAGTTAAAAAGTGCTTATATGGCAGGTAGCGATGACTATTCAAAAATGCTACTTAACCAAGAAGATACCGCCAAATTTGAACGCACACTTAGCTACTATAACTACCTGAATAAAGCTCGTATAAAGCAACTTGATGATCTTAAAGCACTGCAAGTTGAGATTGCAAAAAATCAAGCTGAGCTTGCGAAAACAAAAGAGAGGCTCGTTGCTTTATTTGAGGAGCAAAAAAGACGACAAGCAGCACTTCTTGGGGCTAAAAATGAGCGCCAAGCAAGCTTACAAAACCTAAAAAAGCAGTTAAATAAAACCAAAAATTCCATTAGCTATTTAGAAGAAAACGAACAAACGCTGATCGCAACTATTAAAGAACTTGAAGAAGAAAAAACCACAAAAATTGAGCTATTGGGCCTAAATAAAAATAAAGGAAGATTAAGCTGGCCGAGTAAAGGCAAACTAACGCACAAGTTTGGCCAACGTAAGCACGGCGGAATTAACTGGAAAGGCGTGTTAATTTCTGCTGCAGAGGGCACTTCAGTAAATAGCATTCATAACGGTCAGGTGGTATTTGCAGATTGGTTAAAAGGTTACGGCTGGGTGATTGTTGTGGACCACGGTGAAGGCTTTATGAGCTTATACGGGCATGCACAAACCTTACTCAAAGATGTGGGTGATATGGTCAGAGAGGGTGAAAGCGTTGCTTTAGTTGGGCAAAGCGGTGGACAAGCCGATTCTGGTCTATACTTTGAAATACGCCACAAAGGGCGTGCTGTTAATCCCATAAAATGGTGCAGACGTATTTAATCTTAAAATAACTGCATCCTAGTAGAGGCAGTTATGATAAACACACACATTTGCCAAAAAAAAGTATCACAAAAAAATCAATATCTTGGTTTTGTTTGCAGGTATTTTTTTATTGGCACTTTTTGGCTTTATAAATAATGCTCATGCCAGTTCGGTCAAAGATTTAGAAAGCCAAAAAATAAATGAAATACTGTTTAATATTCATACCTACTACGTTGATGATTTAGCACTGCATAACAGTGAATACATTGAATACAACACCTCTCAATTTGAACGCTTATACTCTAAACTCGATCCCTACTCTAAATATTTAGATAAAAATGAGCTAAATGCGTTATTTGATAATACCAATGGTCGCTATACTGGCTTAGGCATTGAGGTCAAAAATATTGAGCAGCGCACCACGATTGTTAAAGTAATTAATAATTCGCCTGCTAAACAAGTCGGCCTGCGAGCTGGCGATATTATTACAGCAGTTAATAATCAGCAGATTAAAAATAGTCCTATTGATATAGTCGCGCAGCAAATTAAAGACAGCCCCAACAATAAAGTACAACTAAGTATTATCCGAAATAACAATCTAAAACCGCTCATATTTAACCTCAGCAGAAAACAAATAAAACTGGCCAGTGTAACTAAGCAACTACTTGATGCGGGTAGCGGTTATATTGCTATAAATACCTTTTCAAACCACACCTTGCATGAAGTTGCCTTACAAATAGCCGCTATGCAAAACCATTACGGCCACGCATTAAAAGGCCTGATTATTGATTTACGAGACAACCCTGGCGGGACTTTAAAAAGCGCGGTTGCTGTGGCAGATCTCTTTTTACAAGATGGTCTAATAGTAACAACCAAAGGACGTTTTTATGATTCTAATCAGTCGTTTTACGCTAAACGCGGCGATATTTTAAAAGGCGCACCTATTGTTGTACTGATTAACGAAAACTCAGCCTCTGCAGCAGAAATACTGGCTGCAGCACTAAAAGAAAATATGCGTGCAAAAATAGTGGGGAGTCAGTCATTTGGCAAAGGGTCGGTACAATCACTCATTCCATTAGGCGATGGTGATACCGCCTTAAAACTAACTACCGCACGCTACTTTACGCCATCAGGTGAATCGATTGAAGGTATTGGCGTGACCCCGAATGTGGCGATTAATCAAACAACGCTTCCACAAACAAATAAAGCCGTTATAATAAAAAATGAACAATTAGAACAAAACACCGTTTTTAGCACTGAAGATTTAGCCGACATCCAGTTAACCAAGGCAAAGCAGCTACTCAATATGCACTAAATTCGGTAAATTATTTTAAACACGACAAAGATAATAAAAATTATAAAACGTGAAAACTATAAATTTAATGGTGTTAGCAGGGCTTTTTTTAGCCTTATTTGCAACATCGAGTGCTGTTAAAGCCAAACAAATAGCCATAGTGATCGATGACATAGGTTATCATCAACGTGATTTAGAATTCCTGAGTTTACCTGGGCAGTTGTCCTATTCAATATTGCCCCACACCCCCTATTCTCAAATATTTGCAACCCTTGCTAGTCAGTCAAATAAAGAGCTCCTGTTGCATGTTCCTATGCAAGCTTTAAATGGTAAAAAGCTGGGCCCTGGGGCGCTCACTTTAAATATGGACAAAGCCCAACTTCAACAAACACTCGGTAATGCGCTGGCTAGTTTGCCACAAGTTAAAGGGGTTAATAACCATATGGGCTCTGCGCTCACTCAGCAAACCCAAGCAATGAAATGGACCATGGAAGTACTTAAAAAGCGTCAGTTGTATTTTCTTGATAGCCGAACAACCGACTTAAGCCAAGCACAGAATGCAGCTAACTTTTTAGGGGTAGAGAATATTGGTCGGCATGTATTTTTAGATAATATAACGACCCCTGAGCAGCTACAATTTAGGCTAGAAGAACTAAAATCAAAAGCAACTAAGTATCAGTTTGCCATTGCAATAGCGCATCCCTACCCCGAAACCATCGATTTTTTACGCCACGCTTTGCCGCAATTAACCGAGCAAGGATTTGAATTGGTGCCAGTATCACAACTGGTAGAGAAAAAGTATATTCAACTAGCACAAGCTCATGGTAAAGGGATTAATGCTCGATAACTCACGCTTTAATAAAAAAGTTAAATGTACTCCGAGATAAGAAAAGAATTTTTTACTGTGATACTTAAATGGAAAACGGTCTACTTTAGATTGCCCGCAGTATGTTGTTCAAGACATAGAAGCCAGACCATAGACTTTAGTATTTAAAGTATGAGCCCCTTAGTAGAAACAGAAATAAATATTATTAGTTACTTATTTCAATAAATACAGGTTAGCGTATTTACGCTGCTGCGCTTGTAGAACCACACAATAAAAAAGCCCCACATTTTCATGCAGGGCTTTGTCAGTTTTTTAAGTACGATTAACTCATCGCGCTTTGTAATTTTTTCATTGCTGTTTTTTCCAGCTGGCGAACACGCTCTGCTGATACGCTATACTTTTCAGCCAGCTCTTGCAGTGTTGCTTTATCGTCTGACAGCCAACGAGCACTAACGATATCTTGAGAACGCTCATCGAGTGTTTTCAAGGCGCTAAATAAACGCGTATGCGACTGTTCTTGCCATTGCTGTTGTTCAATGTCGTCAGCTAAATCAGCAGAACCATCGGTTAAGTATTGCACCGGTGAGTAAGTGCTGGTTGGCGCGTCATCGTTATCGTCGCCAGTTAAATCAAAGCCCATGTCTTGGCCGCTCATACGCGACTCCATTTCACGCACTTCTTTTTCACTCACACCTAGCTCACTCGCTACTGTGCTTACTTCAGCTTGGTTAAACCAACCTAAACGCTTTTTATTTTTACGTAAATTAAAAAACAATTTACGCTGTGCTTTGGTCGTCGCTACTTTAACGATACGCCAGTTTTTAAGCACAAATTCATGGATTTCAGCTTTGATCCAATGAACCGCAAATGAAACCAAACGTACACCCACTGATGGGTCAAAACGTTTTACTGCTTTCATTAGCCCGATGTTACCTTCTTGAATCAAATCAGCTTGTGGTAACCCGTAACCCGAGTAGCTTTTAGCTATGTGCGCTACAAAGCGCAAGTGCGACATAATGAGTTGCTTTGCAGCACTAAGATCGCCTTCTTCCTGAAGTCTTTTTGCAAGTTCCTGCTCTTGCTCAACTTTAAGCATAGGAATAGTACTAACAGCTTGAAGGTAGCCATCCATACTTGCGCTTTGTTGCCCAACTGTAAGTGCCATTGCGTATAAATCTTTACTCATTTTTCACCTCGGTGATAAACATTTGAAACCATCTTAGCACTCTTTTAGTAAGAGTGCTAACTTGAATTTAAAACTTTTTTGAATCATAAATCAAGTGGTTTTTTTAGTGTTAAGCCAGTCTACGCTAGGCGACTGAATAACCTATGAATTGATTTAGCCAAAGCAAAGATTAACCTTTTTACTTTGGCTTTTTTATAATTTTAAACTTAAAACATGACAGTTTTAAGTTTATGTGGGCGCTAAATCTTATCGGGTTCTATTTCTGAGATATAACGGTTAACCGATAAATAAGAACCAATAAAGCCCAAGCTAGTGGCCAATAATACCAAAGCGCCAAATTCATTAAGGCTAAGCCCTATTAATGTAAAGCTAGTTTGATATACCCCTGCCACACTACTTACCGCAGCCGATAGCCACCACATCATTAATGCCACGCAAATAAAAGCAAACAATCCGCCAATCACGCCATACCAAATGCCGGTCCATAAAAATGGAGCGTGTATAAAGGTATTGGTTGCCCCCACTAGCTTCATTACCTGTATTTCTTCTTTTTTATCCATAATAGATAAACGAATTGTGTTGCCTATAATAAGCGTCACTGAGGTAAGTAATAGTAGCGCAATAGTGATTACACTCTCTTTTAACAAACTTAGTAATGCATTTAGGCGCTCAAGCCAAGCAATATCAAGCTTACCAAAGTCAACTTCGCGCTCGGCTTCGAGTTTTTTAAGCAATAGCTTAGCCGCATTAGGTTGGCTATGTCGCTGTGTTGGTGTAACTAAAACCACATTCGGTAATGGGTTGCTATCTAAATATTCTAAAGCCTGACCAAACCCAGACATTTCTTTGAACTCATCCAAAGCCTCAGTGCGAGAAATAAAAGTCACACTTTGTATTTCTGGATATAGCGCTAAACGTTTAACTAAAGTTTGTGTTTCTTGCTCGCTCATATTTTCTTTTACAAACAAGGATATTTCGCTGGCTTGCTCAAAACCACTACTCACTTGCTGCACATTTTTAACCACTAAATATAGTGTAGCGGGCAAGGTTAAACTCAAACCGAGTACTGCAATGGTCATCATTGAAGCCAATGGCGTGCGCCACATTTCTCCAAGGCTGTACACACCTTGGCGAAAAATATTAATAATGAAAAAGTAACCACCAGAGAATACTGATTTTTTTGTTTATCATTACTATTTTGACGGCTTTTAAATAGTAAACTCATAATATCCCCTCAGCCAATGGATCTTGGCTCATGCGCCCATCATGAAGCGTTAAGCTACGGTACTTCATTCGCGACACCAAGCCTAAATCATGGGTGGCAATTAAAACCGTGGTGCCATGTTTATTAAAGTCTTCAAACAGGCGTAATATTTCCATTGACAATTCAGGGTCTAAGTTACCGGTAGGTTCATCGGCTAGCAGTATAGGTGGAGAATTGACGATGGCTCGTGCAATCCCTACTCGTTGTTGCTCACCGCCAGAAAGTGTTGAGGGGTGACAGCGAACTTTATCTAACAAGCCCACTTTATCGAGCGCGCCATGTACACGTTTGGCAACCTGCTTGTGGTGAGTCCCTTCAATAATTAAGGGCAAAGCAACGTTATCAAATACCGTATATCGCTCTAATAACCGATGATTTTGAAAAATAATACCAATATCGCGACGTGCATAAGGAATTTGACGCGAATTTAATTTATTTAAATCCACGCCATTGATAAACACATTGCCCGCAGAAGGGCGTTCCATCAAGCTAATAAGCTTTAACAGTGTACTTTTACCGGCACCACTGTGGCCCGTTAAAAAGGCCAATTCACCAGGCTTTATATGAAAGTTCACTTTTTCAAGCGCGCGGTGCCCACCGGCATAGGTTTTACTTACTTGCTGAAAATTTATCATTTTTTATTATTGCCAATTTATTGTGAGCCTTAGGCTTAAAAATAAAATGGTATTCCTCGCAATTAAAAAGGGAGCAGGCTCCCTTTTGATAAATTAAGCGTCGTCCTCATCTTGACTAAATAGCGCGTCAATAAAGTCATCGCTCTTGAAGGTGCGTAAATCATCAATACTCTCACCTACGCCAATGTAACGAATAGGAATATTAAACTTATCGGCAACGGCAAAAATAACCCCGCCTTTAGCAGTACCATCGAGTTTTGATAGTGTGATACCCGTTAAACCTACGCATTGATTAAATAAGTTTACTTGGCTAATTGCATTTTGGCCGGTACCAGCATCAATAGTCAGCATCACTTCATGCGGTGCATCAGGGTCTACTTTTTTCATAACACGGGCTATTTTTTCAAGCTCTTGCATTAAGTTATCTTTATTTTGCAAGCGCCCTGCTGTATCAGCAATTAACACATCGACATTACGTGCTTTTGCAGCTTGAAAAGCATCAAATACTACCGATGCACTATCAGCACCTGTATGTTGAGCTATTACCGGAATGCTGTTGCGTTCACCCCATACTTGAAGCTGCTCTACCGCTGCCGCTCTAAAGGTATCACCTGCAGCAAGCATGACCGACTTACCTTGGTTTTGAAATTGTTTGGCCATTTTACCAATGGTGGTGGTTTTACCTACGCCGTTTACACCTACCATAAGGATAACAAAAGGTTTTTTCTCTGCTGGTATTTCTAAAGGCTGCTCTGCTGTTTTGAGCATAGTTGCCATTTCTTGTTTCATAAGCTCATAAAGGGCATCACCATCTTTAAGTTGCTTGCGATCAGCAGCATCAGTCAAGTTATCAATGAGCTTCATGGTGGTATCAACCCCAAGATCAGCTGTAAGTAACTGAGTTTCTAGCTCTTCAAATAACTCGTCATCAATTTTTTTACCGCTAAAAATAGACGAAAAACCAGAGCCAATATTAACGCGAGTTTTAAGTAAACCTTTTTTAAGACGAGAGAAAAAGCCTTCTTTTTAGGCTGTTCAACTTTTTTTGCATCTTCCTCTGCAAGCTCTGCAGTCAGTCGCTGTTGCTCTAAGCGTTCAGCCTCTTCTTCAGCCGCAATGCGTTCTTGCTCTAAACGCTCATTCTCAGCTTGTTCAGCCGCAATACGCTGTTGTTCTAAACGCTCATTCTCAGCTTGTTCTGCTGCAATGCGCTGTTGCTCTAAACGTTCATTCTCAGCTTGTTCTGCTGCAATGCGTTGTTGCTCTAAACGCTCATTTTCAGCTTGCTCTGCTGCAATACGCTGTTGCTCTAAACGCTCATTTTCAGCTTGTTCAGCCGCAATACGCTGTTGCTCTAAGCGTTCATTCTCAGCCTGCTCTGCTGCAATGCGTTGTTGCTCTAAGCGTTCATTCTCTGCCTGTTCAGCCGCAATGCGTTGTTGCTCTAAACGCTCAATTTCAGCTTGCTCTGCTGCAATACGCTGTTGTTCTAAACGCTCATGCTCAGCTTGTTCTGCTGCAATGCGCTGTTGCTCTAAGCGTTCAGCCTCTTCTTCAGCCGCAATGCGTTGTTGCTCTAAGCGTTCATTCTCTGCCTGTTCTGCCGCGATACGCTCTTGCTCTAACTGCATTTGCGCTTCTTGCTCAGCTAAGCGTTTAGCTTGCTCTTGTCTTTGTTGCTCTGCATCTGCCTGTTGTTTGGCTAATAGCTCAGCGTTAGCGTGTTCAATCGCTTGTTTTTCTGCAGCCGCTGCGCGTTGTGCTTGCGCCTGTTTTTCTTGCTCTAAACGCTCGGCCTCAGCTTTTTCAGCAGCTAGACGTTGTTGTTCAGCTTGCTCTGCTGCTAAACGTTCCTGTTCGGCTTTTTCTGCCTGCTCGTTTGCTAATGCTTTTTGTTTATCAGCTTCCGCTTGTTTTTTATCTGACTTGCCAAAGCCGAGCCACGACATGAATTTACTTTTTTTTGCCATACTTGCTAATAACCACTTATAAAAATCTGATAAACTAACGATAATGATAGCGTGCTTTTAAGCCTAAATAATTGCTTTTTAGCCACACGTTATCCTCGAGGGTGCATAATAGTAACACTTTTAGCGCAGTTGAAAAATGACACGCCATGATATGATTGCAATATTATCTGAGCTAGATCATAGATACCAATTTTTAGTGAGTTAAATGAGAAAAAAAACCACACAAAATAACACCAGTCATAAATCAGCCGATGGCGTTATTAGAATCATTAGCGGCCAATTTCGCGGTCGTAAACTGCCAGTAAAAGATGTCCAAGGCCTGCGTCCTACAACCGACAGAATAAAAGAAACAGTATTTAATTGGTTAATGCACGATACCCGCGATGCGCGCACTCTCGATTGCTTTGCCGGTTCCGGTGGTTTAGGATTCGAAGCGCTATCTCGCTTTGCTAAAAACACCACATTTATAGAACTTGATGCGTTAGCAGCAAAACAACTCACGCAAAATATTGCCACGCTGAATGCGCAAAATGCACAGGTACTCAATACTAATACCTTGACCTTTCTTGAGAGTAAAAACACCAGTGAGGCATTTAATTTAGTTTTTATTGACCCGCCATTTCGTAAAAATTTGGCTCAATCATGCTGTGATTTATTAGAAAATAATCAATGGCTCGACTCTGATGCACTGATATACGTTGAGGTAGAAACAGAATTAACTTCGTTTAAAGCACCAAGTAACTGGTTGTTAATAAAAGAGAAAAAAGCTGGTCAAGTTTTTTGTAGGCTGTACCAACGCCATATAAATTAACACTGTTTTAGCGGTCAGGTTTCTGTTAATATTATCCTTTACATGTGGTGTTGCTTCGGATTACAATACCGCACCATTTTTGAACCACTTGATCAATGTTTGATCAACTTGAGCAACGCTCATAATTTAGGTAGGTGAATTTTTAATGCCAGTAATTAAAGTAAGAGAAAACGAACCGTTTGACGTAGCACTTCGTCGCTTCAAGCGTTCATGTGAAAAAGCAGGTATCCTTTCAGAAGTTCGTCGTCGCGAGCACTATGAAAAACCAACAGCTGAGCGTAAGCGTAAAAAAGCAGCTGCTGTAAAACGTCACATGAAAAAACTTTCTCGTGATAACGCTCGTCGCGTTAAATTATACTAATTATATTAGGTCTTGTATAAATGAGCCTTTTAATAACGCTAAAAGATGCGCAAAAAGATGCGATGAGAGCCAAAGACAAACAGCGTCTTAACCCTATTCGTATGGTACTTGCTGCAATCAAGCAACGTGAAATTGACGAGCAAATAACACTAGACGACGCAGGTATTACCTCCGTTATAGTGAAGCTTGTTAAACAACGTCGCGACTCTTACACTCAGTATAAAGATGCTGGGCGTGATGATTTAGCTGAAATTGAAGCCAATGAAATTACAGCGCTTGAAGCTTTTTTACCTCAACAATTGAGTGAAGAAGAAATCATTGCTCTCATTGACGCGGCTATTGCTGATACTAACGCAGCAGGTATGCAAGACATGGGTAAAGTAATGGGTATAATCAAAAGCAAAGCCGAAGGTCGTGCCGATATGGGCAAAATCTCAGGTTTAATTAAGCAACGATTAACAGCCTAACACTCCCACATACATTAAGTATGATTGAAGTAAACCGAGCCTTGAGCTCGGTTTCTTCGTTTAGAGCACTTCAAAAAAATATGCATTTGTGTTCCAATCTCTGCGTATTATAATTCGCTTTTAACACTTTTATATTTACCTTAGGGCTGTACTTTAAACAATGGCTGGAAAGATCCCACGCAACTTTATCGATGATTTATTGGCACGAACCGATATTGTCGACCTGATTGACTCAAAGGTAGGGTTGAAAAAAGCGGGCAAAGACTATCAAGCTTGCTGTCCTTTTCATAATGAAAAGTCGCCTTCGTTTACTGTATCGCAAGATAAACAGTTTTATCATTGCTTTGGCTGTGGCGCTAACGGCAACGCTATTTCTTTTGTTATGGAGTATGACAAACTCGAGTTTGTTGATGCAATTGAAGAACTAGCCAGTTTACTTAACCTTGATGTTCCTCGCGAGCAAGGAAGCAGTAATGGCCCAGAGCGCACCGCAGCACAAAAACGTTCAGACTACGACTTAATGCTCCATGCAGCGCGTTTCTATCAACACCAGTTAAAACATCATAGTAATTCTGAAACAGTAATAGATTATGTAAAAGGTCGCGGCTTAAGCGGCGCAACAGTTAAAAAGTTTATGATGGGTTATGCGCCCAGCGAATGGGAAGGCCTCTGCCAACAACTTGGGCGAAACCAAGAACAAAAAGAGCAATTAGTTGAGCTAAAACTCGCATCAGAGAAAACCCCAGGTAAACAGTTCGACTTTTTCCGTGATCGCTTAATGTTCCCTATTCGTGATAAACGCGGTCGCGTTATTGCTTTTGGTGGGCGAGTAATGCAAGCGGATCAAGGGCCTAAATATTTAAACTCTCCGGAGACGCGCATATTTCATAAGGGCTTTGAACTCTATGGGCTTTATGAAGCTAAACAAGCGCACAAAAAGCTTGACCATGTACTGATTGTAGAAGGCTACATGGACGTAGTAGCGCTGGCAGAACAAGGTATTGAATATGCCGTAGCAGCCCTTGGCACAGCGACAACTAGCGAGCATATGCACACTTTATTTAGAACCACTGACAAAGTTATTTGTTGCTACGATGGTGACCGTGCAGGTAAAGATGCTGCGTGGCGTGCACTGGAAAATGCACTTCCTTACTTAAACGATGGTAAAGCACTGCATTTTGTATTTTTACCCGATGGTGAAGACCCTGATTCACTTGTACAACAAGAAGGTAAAGAGGCTTTTGAGCAGCGCCTTGAAAACGCCGATGACTTCACTAAAGTGCTGTTTAATAAACTAAGTAAAGAGATTGATTTAACGCTTGATTCCGGTAAAGCTAAGCTACTTAGTGCAGCATTGCCATTAATTGAAAAGATCCCAAGTGAGTTCTATCAAGAAAATATCCTAGAGCAGTTAGGCAGATTAATTGGTCGCACCCGTGAGCAACTTAATAATCACTTAAAAACGCCAAAACAACAGCAAGCAATTGAACGCAAATTTAAAATTACCCCCATGCGCCAAGCGATAGGTATTTTAATTCAGCATCCTAATTTGGCAAAAAGCGTGCCCTACTTGCCTGATTTAGCACAAATGAATATAGCGGGTATTGGCTTATTATTGCGCCTGCAACATCAAGCATTACAAAAAGATGGCATTACCACTGCACAAATTCTCGAATCATTTAGAGATACTGATGACTACGAGCCACTAACTAAGTTAGCGACATGGCAACATCAAATAAATGAAGAGCGTTTAGAAACTGTTTTTCAAAATACTTTTAAATTTATTGAAGATCAGTGTTTAAATTATCGACTAGAGACCCTATTAATAAAAGATAAGACACAGGGCTTAAATAGCGATGAACGACTAGAATGTCATTTGCTAATGACAGCGTTAAAAACGACTAACAGTTAGGGTCTGTTTATCTTTCGAGGTTAAGTTTACAGCAGTGTGTTTGGTATTTAGACAAGGCAGAGCCTATGTAGTGTGGTTATTCCACATAAATAGGCGATAACGCAGCATAAATGCCAAACACGCGCTGCCCTTTGGGTTCGACCCAAAGGAGGTTTACTCTTTGTTGCTCGGTTTTTACTTAGCCCACTAGGTTACAAACCTCACGCCGCGATTAAACCACCCTTGGATTGAATAAACTTTAATCCTGAAAGACCAACAGACCCTAGTCAGATTTGATTTAGGCTGTTATACTGTGCTATTCACTGCGTCACATTATTCTGGTTAGCCTTTGAGCAAACTCCATGATGGCGCCTGTTGTATCAACTTATCAGAGTGGAAGAAACAATCTCTATGGATCCAACTCCTCAGTCACAATTAAAACTTCTGATTCAAAAAGGTAAAGAGCAAGGTTACTTAACTTTTGCAGAAGTTAATGATCACCTTCCACAAGATATTATCGACTCAGATCAAGTAGAAGATATCATTAGCATGATTAATGACATGGGTATCAAGGTTAGCGAAAACGCGCCTGATGCTGATGAATTAATGATGCAAGAAACCACGACAGACGAAGACGCAGCGGAAGCTGCCGCTGCAGCCCTTGCTACTGTAGAAAAAGAAATTGGCCGTACAACTGACCCTGTTCGCATGTATATGCGTGAAATGGGTACTGTTGAGCTTCTTACCCGTGAAGGCGAAATTGTTATCGCTAAACGTATTGAAGAAGGCATTAACCAAGTACAAATTTCGGTTGCTGAATACCCAGAAGCGATCACTTACCTACTTGAACAGTGGGATAAGTTTGAAGCAGAAGAGATGCGTCTTAGCGACATTATCTCTGGCTTTTTCGATCCTGATGCAGACGAAGCACCACCGATTGCTGCCACTAACATTGGTTCTGAATTAAGCGAAAAACAGCTTGATGACAGCGATGATGATGACGATGACAGCGATGATGAAGACGAAGAAGAAGTAGATACAGGGCCAGATCCTGAAGAAGCGCGCATCCATTTCGAAAACTTACGTGATTTATACACTAAAGCACGTGAAACATTCGATAAAAAAGGTCGCTCTCACCCAGAATCTCAAGCCGCTATTTTAGAAATCGGTGAGTTGTTCAGAACCTTCAAACTTGTGCCTAAACAATTTGATCGTATGGTTAATAACATGCGTGAAATGATGGACCGAGTTCGCGTTCAAGAACGTCTTATCATGAAGCATGCAGTACAAGTTTCAAAGCTTCCAAAGAAAACCTTTGTTAAGCATTTTGCAAACAACGAAACTGACACAGCATGGCTTGATATTGAAATTGCAGCCAACGAAAAGCATTCAGCTAAACTTGAAGAAGTGAAGCCTGAAATACTTCGTTGTATTAGCAAACTTACTTCAATGGAAGAAAGCACTGGCTTAAGCATTGAACGTATTAAAGACATAAACCGTCGCATGAGTATTGGTGAAGCGAAAGCGCGCCGTGCTAAAAAAGAGATGGTAGAAGCAAACTTACGTCTTGTAATTTCAATTGCGAAAAAATACACCAACCGTGGCTTACAGTTCTTGGATTTAATTCAAGAAGGTAACATTGGTCTGATGAAAGCGGTTGATAAATTTGAATACCGTCGTGGTTATAAGTTCTCTACTTATGCTACGTGGTGGATCCGCCAAGCAATTACGCGCTCTATTGCTGACCAAGCAAGAACGATCCGTATTCCAGTACATATGATTGAAACGATCAATAAATTGAACCGTATTTCACGTCAAATGTTACAAGAAATGGGTCGTGAGCCAAATCCAGAAGAATTAGCTGAACGCATGATGATGCCTGAGGATAAAATCCGTAAGGTACTTAAGATTGCAAAAGAGCCAATTTCAATGGAAACACCGATTGGTGATGATGAAGATTCGCACTTAGGCGACTTCATCGAAGATACCACTATTGATTCGCCTATCGATTCGGCAACAATGGAGTCTCTTCGTGGCGCAACTAACGATGTGCTAGCTGGCTTAACAGCCCGTGAAGCGAAAGTATTACGTATGCGTTTTGGTATTGATATGAATACCGACCACACGTTAGAAGAAGTAGGTAAGCAATTTGACGTAACACGTGAGCGTATTCGTCAAATTGAAGCGAAGGCACTGCGTAAATTACGTCACCCTTCTCGCTCTGATTTACTGAAAAGCTTTTTAGACGCTAAGTAATCTAGCGTTACATTATGAGTTAACTTAAAAGGCCGCTGTAGCGGCCTTTTTTCTATTTCAAGGAAATAAACATGGCCTGGATCCAAATCCGTATCAATGCCAATGCTGCAACTGCTGATGCCGTCAGTGACCTATTAATGGAAGCTGGTAGTGCTTCAGTCACCTTTATTGATGCAAAAGACACCCCTATTTATGAGCCTAAAATTGGCACTGTCGTTTTTTGGGCTGACACCACAGTAATTGGCCTGTTCGAAGCTAATCATGATATGAACGCCGTGGTTGCGCTATTAAAGCGCCATGATGAACTAAAAGACAATTTAGTTTACAAAATTGAGCAACTCGAAGACAAAGACTGGGAACGTGAATGGATGGATAATTTCCACCCCATTCAATTTGGCGAAAAACTCTGGATTTGTCCTAGCTGGCGCGATATTCCAGACCCTGACGCAGTCAATGTACTGCTTGATCCAGGCCTTGCATTTGGAACTGGCACACACGCCACCACCGCGCTGTGTTTAAAGTGGCTTGAAAGCCAAGACTTAACTGGTAAAACGGTAGTCGATTTTGGCTGTGGCTCAGGCATATTAGGCATTGCAGCAATTAAATTAGGTGCTGAGCGCATGATTGGGATAGATATAGACCCACAAGCGCTAGAAGCAAGCCTAGATAACGCTAATCGTAATGGCGTTGCTGACAAGCTTGAAGTTTACCTTCCAGAAAACCAGCCTGAGTTTACTGCTGACATTGTAGTGGCAAATATTTTAGCGCAACCACTGCGTGAGCTTCATAGTGTTATTTTAGGATTATTAAAGCCAGGCGGTAAAATTGCCATGTCTGGCATTTTAGAAGAACAAGCACAATCGGTTGCCGATATATACGCGCCCTTTATTGAACTCGATGAAATTGCCATTGAAGGTGATTGGACCCGAGTCAGTGGCACTAAAAAAGCGTAATAGTGCGTTTTTAAAAAATTTAGAGTATTAACTCAAAAGTCGTATCTAGAGCCTGTATTTAACAGGCTTTACTATTTTTTTTACATAATAAAAAATAAAGATTTTTTATTATAAAAACAACGACCGTTCAAAATTCACACAAATAAACCGCTTCGTCATACGGTTATCAAATGTCAATACGAAAAGAGCAAAAAAAAGTCACTTTTGTTCAATTTATAGCCTTTGATTTTTGCGCAAAAAGCCGTAAACTTAGCGCCCCTTGAAAAGAGGCCTATTGAATATCGTGCGTATCGGTTCATACCAACTTGAGAATAATGTCATTGTCGCGCCTATGGCGGGCATAACAGACAGACCATTTAGACAGCTATGTCGTCGTTTAGGCGCTGGCCTTGCTGTGTCTGAAATGCTGTCGTCGAATCCGAAGGTTTGGAAAACCGAAAAGTCGATGAACCGAATGGATCATTCTGGTGAGTCGGGTATACGTGCGGTGCAAATTGCAGGAGCAGACCCTGAGCTTATGGCACAGGCCGCACAATTCAATGTTGCAAACGGTGCACAGATCATAGATATCAATATGGGGTGCCCAGCAAAAAAAGTGAACAAGAAACTTGCAGGCTCAGCCTTATTACAGTTTCCAGAACTCGTGGAAGAGATTATTGATGCCGTCGTTAATGCGGTTGATATACCTGTGACACTTAAAATCCGTACTGGATGGGATCAGGACAACCGTAATGGTGTAGAGATTGCAAGAATAGCTGAACGTTATGGCATTGCATCACTGGCTGTACATGGGCGCACGCGCGCATGTATGTATAAAGGTGATGCTGAGTACGCCACTATTAGGGATATAAAACGTTCAGTGTCGATACCTGTGGTTGCTAATGGTGATATTACATCACCAGAAAAAGCAAAACAGGTTTTGGACTATACGGGTGCAGATGCCATTATGATTGGTCGAGCCGCCCAAGGTCGCCCTTGGATATTTAGGGAGATAGACCACTATTTGCGAACTGGTGAACATATGCAGCCACCTGCTATAGCAGAGGTGCGCAGTATTTTAATGGAGCATTTAACTAACCTCCATATGTTTTACGGTGAGCCAATGGGAGCACGAATCGCTCGCAAACATGTATCTTGGTATTTGCAAACCCATGACAGTGACGGTCAGTTTAGGCGAGTATTTAATGCGCTCGACAATTCAGAGGCACAGGTCGTCGCATTAGAGCAATACTTTAAAACACTAGCAGCTAACTAAGAAAGAAAGAGACTTTATAATGTTCGAACAAAACGTGACTTCTCCATTTATCACTAACCCTCATGTTCAGTCACACGAGAAACCGCAGCCATTGCGTGATGCAGTAAAAAAAGCTGTTCACCACTACTTAAAGCAGCTTAACGGTCAAGATGTGCAAGACGTTTACGACCTTGTTCTTTCTGAGCTAGAAGCGCCATTGCTTGAAGAAGTAATGACTTACACACGTGGTAACCAAACTCGTGCGGCAATTTTACTAGGTATCAACCGTGGTACTTTACGTAAAAAGCTTAAAAAATACGGTATGAACTGATACCAGCTATATTGAAACCGTAATCATTCTAACGAGCTAAATAAGTCCCTAACTGCGTTAAAAATTTTTTATGTAGAATAACTACACAGCAAAATTTTTGCCTTGTTATTGACTTATTTATCTGTCGTTATAATTGCTTACTAATCCAATACAACTGGTATAAAGTATTTTGAGTAGAAAGCACCTTAGGGTGCTTTTTTTATATGCAAAATTTATTAACGAAATTGCAAAATGCTCACGCTTTATGGGTCGTTATAAGTCGTTTTTTGGGTCGGAATCAGTTAAAATACGCGCTTCTAAGCTAGCTCATTAACTGAGGGAATCAAACTACAATGGATACACATCGTCCTATACGTCGCGCACTTTTGAGTGTGTCAGACAAAACCGGTATTGTTGAATTTGCCCGTGCACTCGAAGCACAAGGTGTTGAAATACTTTCAACTGGCGGCACTTGTAAACTACTTGCTGATAATGCGATCAAAGTTACCGAAGTATCAGATCACACCGGTCACCCTGAGATCATGGATGGTCGCGTAAAAACCCTACACCCAAAAATTCATGGCGGTATTCTTGCTCGTCGTGGCCAAGATGAAGGCGTAATGGCAGATAACAACATTGCTGCTATCGACATCGTTGTAGTTAACTTATACCCCTTTGCGAATACTGTCGCTCAAGAAAACTGCAGCCTTGAAGATGCTATTGAAAACATCGATATTGGCGGCCCAACTATGGTGCGTGCAGCGGCTAAAAATCACAAAGATGTGACCATTGTTGTTAACGCAAACGACTATGACCGTGTTATTAGCGAAATGCAAAATAACAACGGCTCAACGACTTACAAAACCCGCTTTGATTTAGCTATTGCAGCTTATGAGCATACAGCGCAATACGATGGTATGATTGCTAACTACTTCGGTAAAATGGTTCCTGATTACACAGAGGAAGCGGCTGAAGATACTAAGTTCCCTCGTACTATCAATATGCAATTCACTAAAAAACAAGATATGCGTTACGGTGAAAATTCGCATCAGGATGCCGCGTTTTATGTTGAAAACGACATCTCTGAAGCATCAGTTGCGACAGCCACTCAACTGCAAGGTAAAGCACTATCGTTTAACAATATTGCCGATACCGATGCCGCACTTGAGTGTGTTAAAGAATTTGATGTACCTGCGTGTGTTATTGTAAAACATGCTAATCCATGTGGTGTTTCAATTGGCGACAATATCTTAGAAGCATACGATCGTGCTTTTAAAACTGACCCAACATCAGCGTTTGGCGGCATTATTGCTTTTAACCAAGAACTTGATGCAAAAACTGCACAAGCGATTGTTGAACGTCAATTTGTTGAAGTTATTATTGCGCCAAGCGTGAGTGCAGAAGCGGCTCAAATAGTCTCGGCTAAGCAAAATGTTCGCTTATTAGAGTGTGGTGAGTTTTCAGCTAAAGGCACAGGCCATGACATTAAACGCGTTAATGGCGGCGTTCTAATTCAAGACCGTGATTTAGGTATGGTAACGCAAGGCGACTTAACGGTTGTCTCTAAGCGCCAGCCTTCTGAGCAAGAACTTAAAGATTTATTATTTTGCTGGAAAGTCGCTAAATTTGTAAAATCAAACGCCATTGTTTATGCCCGCGACGGTATGACTATTGGTGTAGGCGCAGGCCAAATGAGCCGCGTTTACTCAGCTAAAATCGCCGGTATTAAAGCCGCCGATGAAAACCTTGAAGTAAAAGGTTCGGTAATGGCATCAGATGCATTTTTCCCATTCCGTGATGGTATTGATGCTGCAGCCGCTGCAGGCATTACCGCGGTTATTCAACCGGGTGGTTCAATGCGCGATAAAGAAGTAATTGCCGCCGCTGATGAAGCCGGTATGGCAATGGTGTTTACGGGTATGCGCCATTTCCGCCATTAATCGCTTAAAGAGCTAACTACTTCAGTTAGCTCTTTTTGTTTGCATCAAATTCACGTATTCTGCTTATTCTATAACCATGACTAACAATTATAATGTGAAGGATTAGACGATGAAATTTGCACTAAAATCTCTACTGGTTGCCACACTGTCATTAAGTTCAACAATGGTATTGGCACACAACCACGGCCACGAATCAGCATTAACAAATGCAGTTAAAGCAAGCGAGCGCAGCAGTGAGCGCGATCAATACCGCAATCCTGTAGAAACTCTGGAGTTTTTTGGCTTTAAACCAACAATGACTGTGGTAGAAATTGCGCCTGGCGGTGGTTGGTATAGTGAAATTTTAGCGCCAGCATTAAAAGAGCAAGGCACCTATTATGCCGCGCATTTTCCTGCTGATTCATCGGTAGGTTACTACCAACGTTCTCTTGCTGGTTTTAAAGCTAAAATCGCTGAAGATGCCCGCTTTAGTGACGTTAAACTTACTGAGTTTGCTCCTTCTACTCATTTAGATATTGCCCCTGCGAGTAGCGCCGATATGGTACTTACTTTTCGTAATGTCCATAACTGGTACATGAGTAAAGATAAAGAAGCTGCAAGCAATGCATTTAAGTCTTTTTATACAGCACTTAAACCTGGCGGCACTTTAGGTGTAGTTGAACATCGCCTACCCGAAGAGCAAGCCGATGAAATGCAAAAGTCATCAGGTTATATGAAGCAAAGTGTGGTTATTGCACTTGCTGAACAAGCAGGTTTTGAACTTGAAGCAAAAAGCGATATTAATGCAAACCCTCTTGATACAGCCGATCACCCTAAAGGGGTATGGACCCTTCCACCTAGCCTTAGACTTGGCGAGCAAGATGCCGCTAAATATAAAGCCATAGGTGAAAGCGACCGTATGACGCTGAAATTTAAAAAACCGCTTTAAATAGGATATTCGCCATGAATGTATTAGTCATTGGCAGCGGCGGCCGCGAACACGCACTTGCGTTTAAGGCCGCTCAAAATACAAAAGTAAACACTGTTTATGTTGCACCAGGTAATGCCGGCACAGCCCTTGAGCCAAAACTTGAGAACGTAGCAATTAACGTTGAAGACCTTGATGGGCTACTGAGCTTTGCACAACAAAATAATGTTGAGCTAACCATTGTTGGTCCAGAAGTGCCATTGGTGTTAGGCGTTGTTGATAAGTTTCGTGAACACGGCTTAGCCATTTTTGGCCCAACAGCCGGTGCAGCGCAGCTTGAAGGGTCTAAATCGTTCACTAAAGACTTTTTAGCACGTCATGCTATTCCAACGGCTGATTACCAAACGTTTGAACAAATCGACCCCGCGCTTGCCTACTTAAAAGAGAAAGGCGCACCGATTGTTATAAAAGCTGATGGTTTAGCGGCCGGTAAAGGCGTGATTGTAGCTATGGACGAGCGCGATGCAGAAGAAGCTATTCGCGATATGCTTGCGGGTAATGCCTTTGGTGAAGCTGGCAGCCGTGTTGTCATCGAAGAGTTTTTAGAAGGTGAAGAAGCGTCGTTTATTGTAATGGTTGATGGTAAAAACGTACTGCCGTTTGCAACCAGCCAAGACCATAAACGCGCTTACAATGGCGATGCAGGCCCTAATACTGGCGGCATGGGTGCATACTCACCAGCGCCTGTAGTCACCGATGAAATTCATCAACGCATTATGAATGAAGTGATTTACCCAACGGTAGAAGGTATGGCTGATGAAGGCCATCCGTACACTGGCTTTTTATATGCAGGCTTGATGATAGATGACACCGGCACACCAAAAGTTATTGAATATAACTGTCGTTTTGGCGACCCTGAAACACAACCTATGATGCTTCGCTTACAATCAGATTTAGTTGAACTAATTGAAGCTGCTAACCGTGTAGAACTTGATAAAACCACCATTGAGTTTGATTCACGTGCTGCTGTAGGTGTTGTTTTAGCTGCCAAAGGTTACCCAGATAACTACCCGAAAGGCGATGCAATAAGTGGCCTAAAAGTAACCTACCCTGAAGGCGAAAAAGTTTTTCACGCAGGGACTAAGCAAGATGGCGATAACGTAGTAACTGCCGGTGGTAGAGTATTATGTGCAACGGCACTAGGTAATACCGTTACCGAAGCGCAACAACGTGCCTATAAACTGGTTGATGAAATCAGCTGGGACGGCATGGAATACCGTACAGATATAGCCTATCGTGCAATTGCTCGTGAACAATAATTATTGAGTTTTACTCATTAAACTTTATAAGCGCAGATTATCTGCGCTTTTTACTGCTACACTATAAAAAACAATCAGGGCACAGATTAATATTGGATTTTAAAACCTTGCGCTATCATGCGATAGCGGTCGTGATACTTATTTTTATTTTTTATTATCAGCACATTGTCATCAAACTTTGTGATGCCCTCTCGCTATACTATAGATAAAATCACCCCTGTTTACCTCGATCATGCTTATTACATAGATGAAACCAAGACACAAAACTTCGCAGAAGTAATGAGTACACAAACGCAGTTTACACAGCAAGAATTTAACGATATTCCTTGGAGCTTTAAACAGCAAAATTATTGGTTACGCCTTGATTTAGAAAATAAAAGTAGCCAACAAGAAGATGTAGTGGCGCACTTTGATAACCCAATGGCGGATCATCTCACCATATACCGACTTAATAATAACAACCAGCTACTCGATACTTATAAGCTTGGCGACAAAGAGCCGCGCCTGACTCTGTTTGAATACAGTGTACCCCATATTCGTTTTAAGCTTGATGGTCAATCTACGCAACGCCTCATTATAAAAATAGATACCGTGGGGATCAGTAAAACCCCAATTCATTTATATCGCCATACAGTATTTGTTGACTTGATGCGCTCTCAAACGGGCATTTGGGGAATTTTTGTTGGCGTACTGTTAATGGCTTCACTGTATAACCTATTGCTTTATTTTGGTATTAAAGACCGCGTATATTTGGTTTATATTGGCTACATTATTAGCGCTATTGCATTAATGGGCACGGTGCTTGGGTTTGGCTTTTACTTATGGCCGCTTGAATGGCAGTTATTTATTCACGAAAAAGTAATTGTAGCGAATTACGCTATTGCATTTTTTACCCTTGCTTTTTGCACACTGTTTTTGCGTTATCACAAAGATGGTTGCTGGCGTTATAAATTGAGCATCGGCTTATTAAGGCTAATGCTAGTGCTTGCTATATTGAGTTTTTTTATTCCTGAAAATATAGCAGCACCGATATTTTTTGTGATTTTAGGATCGCTCTATATCGTCTGCTTCATTTTAATTTATAACAAATTAAGAAGTGGTTTTCGCTGGGCTAAGTTTTACGTGTTTTCGTGGGTGCCACTGATCATTGGCGCTGCGATACAACCCTTAGAACTGACAGGCGTAATTTCCTATAGTTTTTCAATACGCCATGCATTTTTGATTGCCATTTTGTGTGAAATTGTCTTAATGGCAATGGCACTCGCTGATCGGATTCGTTATCAGCGTGAGCAAGCGCTGTACCATGCAACACATACTCAGCAAACCAAGCTACTCAATAGTGCAAAGTTAAAATATGCCTTTATGGCACTCAAAGCACAACAGCGCTCTACCACTTTATGTTTAGTGAAAATACGTCACTTTAATTCTCTAAATACTATTATTACCCCTTCGCAAGGGTATGAGCTCATTAAACATGTTGCTCAGGAGTTAGAACGCCAATTGAGCTTTGAACGAGAGTTCTCTCAGCTCAACAGTGGCATTAATCAGCCTGCTAAAATTGCTGATTTAGGCAGTGGCGTATTTGCCTGTATTTCCACTAAAAATCAGAGTCAGCATACACTCGAAGAATTACTCAAACAGATCTTAAATAAGTTACCAAAAACATATCAAATTAAAGGTCTAGACTTACAACTTAATTACAGTGTTGGCATTAGTGGTTACGGTAAACGTGATGATTTTGAGTTTTGGTTAAAACGAGGCTATTTAGCATTACACGACGCTAAACATAACCTAAGCAAAGTAAGCTCATCACTTGCGCATGATAACCTTACCATGGACGTTGCTCTTGCAGCCAAGCTACAGCAAGCGATAAGAGAGGATCAACTTGCCCTTTATTATCAACCACAAGTGAGCTTAGAGGAGTGCAGTATACACGGCGCGGAAGCCCTACTACGCTGGCCAGATGCTGACTTTAAAAATATTTCGATAGAAAAGCTGATTATGCTCGCTGAGCACACCGGTATTATTAATGAGCTAACCCTTTGGGTTATTGAGCAAGCCTGTAAAGACATTGCAAGGCTGGCAAACGATGGCATCAAAAATCACAGTGTTAGTGTGAATTTAAGTGCAAAAAATTTAGCCATCGCCAATTTAACGGAAAAAGTAGAGAATATTTTAATTAAGTATCAGGTCGCACCTCATTTATTAAAGTTTGAGCTGACTGAATCTGCTTTTGTCGAAAACCAAGATGCGTTAGTCACCTTAGTGGATGAACTTGCCACTTTAGGCGTTAAAGTAGTGCTAGATGACTTTGGTACAGGTTATTCATCGCTTAGCTACTTAGTTAACTATCATTTTAGCGAACTTAAAGTAGATAAGTCGTTCGTGTTTGATTTAACTGATAACCGTGCACATCAGGTTATTGTACAAACAGCCATAGATATGGCGCATAACCTGGGCCTAACGATTACGATTGAGGGCGTAGAGACTCAAGAGGTTCATCAACTACTTACAGCCATGAGAGCCGATCGTACCCAAGGCTACTTATATGCCAAAGCACTCTCTTATGATAATTATTTAGAGTTCTTAAAAAGCCAATACAGCCTAAAAATGTTAAACTCCCCTTTTTAACATCTTTGGGGCCAAGAAAAGATGCAAGGTACACTGCGTAAATTAAAGTCGAGCTTAACAGAGCCAGTTCAATATCATCTACCTGTAGGTGAGCAGCTGGTTGATTTAAATGCCTTAATTGGCAAACAGCTGACACTTACTTTTAGTGGCACAATTTTGTGCTCTAACTGTGGTAAAAAAACCAAAAAGAGCTACTCTCAAGGGCATTGCTTTGTATGTATGCGCAAACTTGCCAGTTGCGATATGTGTATCATGAAACCTGAAACCTGCCATTACGACCAAGGCACCTGTCGCGAGCCAGAGTGGGGTGAAGCAAATTGCATGATCCCGCATTATGTATACCTAGCAAATACCTCAGGATTAAAAGTGGGCATTACTCGCCATACACAAATCCCTACCCGTTGGATTGACCAAGGGGCAACCCAAGCCTTACCCATTTTTAAAGTGCAGACTCGTTTGCAATCGGGCTTAGTTGAAGTAGCATTGGCACAGTTTATTGCTGATAAAACCAATTGGCGCAATATGCTTAAAGGGCAAAACGACGCGCTTGATTTAAAAGCAGCGGCCGCTGAACTTATTCCACAAATAAGCGAAAAGCTTACAGAGCTGAGTGAGTTGTTTGGCGCAACCGCCATTGAACAACTTGATGAAGACGTAGTAAACCTTGATTTTCCAGTCAGTGAATACCCAACTAAAATTAGCTCATTTAACTTTGACAAAAACCCCGTTGTTAGCGGCGTTTTACAAGGTATAAAAGGTCAGTACTTAATTTTTGATAGTGGTGTGATTAATATTCGAAAATTCACCTCTTATGAAGTGAGTGTAGACTCAGAATAACCATTTGCTGCTTGGTTATAAAATGCTATCCATTGCTGTCGTGTTAATGGATAGCAATAATGGTAACCCTGAATAATATTGCAGCCTATTGTTGCTAAGTGTGCCTCTTGAGAGGCATGCTCTACCCCCTCAGCAACCACATCCAATCCTAAACTTGTCGCCATGGCTATAATCGCCGCAACAATTTGGCTATTGCCGTATTCATCAGGAATTTTCGCAATAAAGCTGGCATCTATTTTTAACGTATTAAAAGGCAATTTGGTTAAATAACTTAACGCCGAATACCCGGTGCCGAAATCATCAAGCGCGATATGTACACCTAACGCTTTAAGCTGTTGTAATTGTTCTTTTGCCTGTGAAAAAGAGCCTATAAAGCTACTTTCTGTCAGCTCTATTTCAAGTAAACTTCCTGGTAATTGATAGTGAGTAAGCATGGCCTTAATATTATCAGCCAACTTACCTTGGCTTAGGTGGCAAGCAGATACATTAATTGCTAAACGCCCAGGGTTCATTCCTTTTGCTTGCCAAAGAGTTAACTCTTTACCGGCTTGGTTAATAACCCATAAATCGAGACGTACAACTAAACCTAACTCTTCAGCGAGTGGAATAAACTGCGCTGGTGAAATAGTGCCTAAATCAGGGTCATGCCAACGCAGTAATGCTTCAGCCCCCATAATCGCCCCTGCTTTTAAACATTTTTTAGGCTGAAAATAAAGCTCAAACTCATCATGTTCGAGTGCATGTTGAAAGCGGCTCATCATCGCTAAGCGCTCTAGAGAGCGTGCATTCATTGAGGGTTGAAACAACTGAAACGAATTACGCCCTACATCTTTTGAGCGATACATGGCAATATCAGCATGCTTTAATAATGTTTCACTGTCCAAGCCATCGTCGGGATAAACGGCAGCCCCTATAGAGGCGGTAACACCCACTTCAAATCCTTCCAATTTGAAGGGGGTATTTAAGTGATTTAAAATCCCTTCTGCAAGTCTGATAACAGCTGCTACGTTTTCAACCTCACACAATACAATAAACTCATCCCCCCCTAATCGCGCCAGTGTATCTCCCTCATTAAGAGTGTTAATAATGCGCTCAGAGACTAATTTTAATAAGGTATCACCGGCGTTATGGCCTAAGCTGTCGTTTACCTCTTTAAAACGGTCTAGGTCAATAAACATTACCGCCAACATTTGTTTATCTCTGTGAGCTGCGGCCAGTGCCATAGAGAGTCTATCGTTAAATAAGCGCCGGTTAGGTAAGCCAGTTAGCTCATCAAAATACGCGAGCTGCACCACTTTTTCTTCTGCACTTTTTCGCTCTGTTATGTCACTAAAAATAGCGGCATAAATCACATCACTATGACTTGGCTCTTTTATCTCTATAATACTGAGCCATTCAATATAAATATCGCCAGATTTTTTACGATTATGAATTTCCCCCTGCCATACCCCTGTTTTGGTCAGTGAATCCCACATTTTTATGTAAAAGTTTTTATCATGACGCCCTGAACTCAACATATTTGGCCGCTTACCTATCACCTCATATTCTTTGTAACCGGTTAAATGGGTAAATGCAGGATTTACTTGCATAATCACCCCATTCGAGTCGGTGATCATGATGCCATCTAGAGAGGAGTCGATAATTTTATTGGCTAAAAATAAATTACGCTGTGAGTGCTGCAGTGCAATATCACGCTGCTGAAGTACCTTTTCAAGCTCACAACAATAAGCGGTTTCAATTTCATTAATTAGGTTTTCAAGCGACAATACACCATTAATTTGATTATTTTCGCTTACCACTAAATGCCGAATATTACTTTCAGACATTAACCTGTAAGCATCAAAAAGGCTGTCTTGAGGGCTTATTTTATAAAGAGGACGGCTCGCTAAATCCCAACAAACAAGATGGTTATGCTGCTCGGTGATGAGCTTTAGTAAATCACGTTGGGTAATAATGCCATGGACATTTTCATCTTCATTAAAGACTAAAATCACTTTTTCAGCGTATTCGCGCATTAAGTTAACCGCGTCATTAATTGCTAATGAACTGGGGACGACTCTTATTTTTTTATTATACTGATCGTTTATCGGCCTAAATTGCAGGTAATGCTCTAATCCTTGATTACTCACAATATCAGTAATACTGATCACCCCACTTGGGTTATCGTTGGCATCGGTTACTAGTAAATGCTTAACCCCGTGCTTATTAAATACCATCGCGGTGTCGGTTAATAATTGTTGGCCGGGTACACTTAATACTGGGCTCGACATCACATTCTCAATCATTACCTGTCTTAGTGTCTGATCAGAAAAGTTAAGCGTTAAGCAATCTGTTTCAGTCCATACCCCCACTATTTGCTGCTGATATTTAACAAAAATAGCGCTAACATTGTGCGCACGCATTAGTTTCACCGCTTCAATTAAAGAGGTATCCTTAGTGCAAGCGATCACCTTATTGGTAAAAACATCGCATACTTTTTGATAGCGGCTAGTGTGAGGCATTGCTTCTACTTCCAAAATTAAACCAATGCACGATTATAAATTATTCAGTAAATGACAATTTGATTTAGGACAATATATGAGCATCAGTTACCCATTAATTATTATTTATAATAATGAGATTGAGCTATTAGAGTATGCCGATGAGTTACATGACTTTATTTATACTCTGGACGTGAATGAGCAGCAAAACGTGGTTATTTTAGATAAGGTAAGTGGCTATCAAGGTTTAAATGGTGATGCACATAAGGCACTCAGTGCAATACAATTAGCGCAATTGGTAAAAGAATATTTAGCAAAAGAAGGACAATGCTGTCTCAGTAAAATAGAGCAGGTTACTCCTGAACAGGCATTTAGGTTACTCGCCGAAATCAACTAAGGCTTTAACGTGTGCAATTGCGCTGCGCCCGAGGGCAGACAGTGAGTATCCTCCCTCTAAATAAGAGATAATACCTAAGCAATCATGTTGTTGGCTAAATTGCGCTAATTGCTCAGTAAGCCATATATAATCACTTTCAACAAACTTTAAACTGGCCATATCATCTTCAAGGTGCGCATCAAACCCTGCGCTTATAAAAAGTAGCTCAGGCTTAAATTCTGTTAATTTTGGCAACCACTGCTGCTCATAAAGCGCTTTTAAATCAGTACCATCACTAGCTATAGGCAAAGGTGAATTTACCAGTGTGGCGTTATTTTTAATGGCGGTATTTGGATAAAATGGATATTGAAATAACGAGCACAGCAACACATTTTCATCATCCATAAAAATATCTTGCGTGCCATTGCCATGGTGCACATCAAAATCGATAATGGCAATGCGTTTCACCCCTTTGCTTTGTGCATATTTAACCGCAATCGCAAGGTTGTTAAACACACAAAAACCAGAAGAGCTGTCGCGATTAGCGTGATGCCCTGGCGGGCGCACTGAGCAAAACGCGGCATCCAATTTACCCTCTAAAATCTCATCAACAGCGAGTAACCCAGCTCCTACTGCACGCTCAATGGCTTTCAGTGAATCGGGGCACAACCAGGTATCGCCGTCCAAATCGCTAAGCCCTTCGATTGGGATCATACTTTCTACATGCTTAATGTGTTGCTCACTATGCGCTAATAAATAGTGCTCACGCGAGGCCTTAGGCGCTTGTTTTTGCTCAATAGCGACATCCAGTCCACTTGCAAGTAAACGGTCGTTAATGGCATCCAAACGCTCAGGGCACTCTGGATGATCGTCAATCATTTTATGTTTACGACAGTGGGGGTGAGAAATAATCGCAGTGCGCATAGCTAACTCCAAAGATAAGTTGCTTGACAAGTATAACAAAGCCACCTGAGGGTGGCTTTGCGACTTTGGTTGATACTAAACGACTATATAACCAAGGTTCAGGTTATTTAGCTTTTAAGTCGAGATTTCTAAAATCAAAGCTAAAATCGGTCACCTGCGTTGAAACTGCATTCATTTTCGCTGATTCTACGCGGTTATCTGCACTCATAGAAAAACGAATGAAGGCATCTGCTTCTAATAGTTTTTCATCCCACTTAACGATAAAGGTATTGCCAGTGTAATGCTCCAGTTCACCTTTAAGGCGCTTTGTGTGGGTAAAATCAATGCGTAATTTACCAGCTAGATCTTCTATAATGACATCGCCATACCAATCATCATGCAACGTACCGGTGTAATTAATCGCTGGTAATGCTGGCTGAATATCTGTTGGTACTGATGGAGCCGCGTTAGCATAAGCTTTTTCTTTACCTGCAAAATGCTTTTTAGCTAAATCTTCAACCCAGTCTTTATCTTCAAGCTCTAGTACATCTTCAAGTACCTCATGGGTCACCGCCGATAACGCAGAAAACGCTTGTTGGTTGCTTAATATCACAATCCCCACGTTTTTCTCTGGCAAAAGAGTAACCTGCGATACCATACCTAAAATACCACCACCATGTGCCAGCTTCTTAACGCCATGGTAATCTTCTATACTCCAACCTAACCCATAACCTCTAAATTGCTGATGGTACGCTTCATAAGCACTTTTAGATGCCAGTGAGGTAATATGTGGGTGCCACATTTGTGCTTGTTGTTTTTCGCTAAACAGCTGCTCGCCATTAGGCATTTTACCACCAGCAAGTTGAGTACGTAGCCATTGGCTCATATCATTTACGCTTGATGCAATGGCTCCTGCCCCTCTAAAATCTTCAAGGTAATTAACAAAAAAGGGATGTAATTTACCGTCCATTGGGATATGCCCAATTGCCCAGTTTTTGTTATTTTTAGCGATACGCGAAAAGCCAGCCCGTGAGTTGCTCATATTGAGCGGCTGTAAAATATTTTTTTCAATGTAGTCGTTCCAGCTCATCCCCGATATACGCGCAACAACTTCACCAGCGGTAACAAACATTAGGTTGTTGTAAGCATATTGGCTACGAAAACTGCTCGTAGGTTTTAAATATTTCAGCCCAGATAAAATATCGGCTACCGATTTATCTGTACTTGGCCAAATCATTAAATCGCCTTGACCAAGCCCTAAACCGCTACGATGACTAAGTAAATCGCGTATGCGCATTTCACGAGTAACGTATGGGTCGTACAATCTAAATTCAGGAAGATGGTCAATTACGCGGTCATCCCAGCTTAACTTGCCTTCATCCACCAGCTTAGCCAATGCTGCACTGGTAAATGCTTTGGTATTTGAAGCAATGCCAAATAAAGTGTCTTTATTCACCTTACTATTCGTATCAAGGTTGGCAACACCAAAGCCTTTAGCGAATACGACTTTGTCATTTTCAACAATAGCAACGGCCATTCCGGGTACATTAAACCGTGCCATTGAGGTATTGATCACCTCTGCTATTTTATCGGTATCAACCGCTGCAGAACTTGTAAATGCCCAGCCTGCAAGCAATGCGGCTGCAGCCAATTTTGTGAGTTTCATAGTGTTACCTTAGGTTATTATTTTTGTTTAGTCTCGATGAACCGCAAATTCTATTTCGGCGCGCGCTTTATTAGTATCTTGCTTACTCGGGTAAGCTAAAATGCGTTGACTATAATGCTCTGGCACACCGGCCTCAAGCGCACCACGGTATACATGCTGCACGTACCAGTCATAAGGTAGCAGTGTGTCGTCATGTGTGTTTGCTATGTAACAGTGCACATTAATGTCATCGTCATCTAAAAGGCTCACGGTTAAATCAACACAGTCGTAATTAGGGCCTTCAATTTTATCTAAGATCTCTTTTTCGGCCTCATTAAGCTGATACACCACCCCATATACCAGAGCATCGGGTTCATTGGTGGGTACAATAGTGCATTTACCTGAACCATCAGCAAAGGCCATATTAAAGGTTAACTTATAACCTTTTAAAAGCGCCGTACCCATACGTTTTGCATTAGGTAAACGTGCCAATAAACGATTAGATGACATATTGGAGCCAAACGAAAAATTATATAACGCCATACTATTCCTTTTTATATAACAACTCGCACAGCCAGTGCGATTAAAATAATGCCAATGCCGCGATCGAACCAATAACCACTTTGTTGAAAAAAGTTACGCACCCGTGCTTTTGATAACAATAGCGACAAAATAGAAAACCAAGCCCAAGTAGCAAGCGCCATATAAACACCATACCCCACTTGCACTATTACCGGTGTGGTTGGACTAATCACTAAGGTAAACAGCGACATAAAAAATAGTGTAGCCTTAGGGTTTAATGCGTTGGTAAAAAAACCACGGCGAAACGCATGCCATGATGACTCAGCGGCAAGACTGGGTTTTATCTGCTCATTATTGGCGGTATTTGAAGGTTTGGCAGCGCGCAGCGCCTGCACACCTAAATACGCTAAATAAGCACCGGCTATATATTTAAGTGCCATAAACAACGAAGGCGATTGAGTTAAAACCAGCGCGACTCCCAACACGCAATAAGCTATGTGTAATAAAATAGCTGCGCCTACACCTGCACTGGTCCATAGCGCATTATGCCTTCCATATTGTACGCTTTGCTTAAGTACCACTGCAAAATCGGGCCCGGGGCTGGCCACTGCAAAAAAGTGAGCAATGGCAATTAATAAAAACTCATCAATATAGGCCATGGTTAACTGGCTTGCTCTGGCGCAAAAGCCAATAATAATGGGTTAGCCGATTGGTTAACCAGCGTTTTTATTTCTTTTTGCGCTTTTTTAAACTGACCTCTTAAATGCGGTTTTAAATGTTTTTTAGAGTGTTTATCTTGCTTAAAATAGCTTACTAAAGCATGCATAAATACAGTATGGGTTTCACTGAGCGTGGCTTCGCGATTGGCATATGGGTTGTAACATGAGCCACAACCCCCCTTAAACTGGTATACGGTATTGCTCATCATCACCCCAAAACCTAAAAAGCACGCTAAAGCATCCGTTGCTTGAGGTAAGAACTCTTTACCACCTGGAGGTAATACGCCTACATGATGAATTAAAATGGTAGCAAGAGTACCTGCAAAGCTAGCTACTAAATCTTGTGGCTGATTAATTTGGTTGGGGTTAAACGACACATTAATTGTATGGCTTGGTGGCACCATTAAATGGCAGTGCTCACCACGTAGATGCTCACTAAATTCAAAATGTGGAAACACCTGAGGTTGTAATTGTTGCGGTGCAACAAGTGTTATAGGCCACTCATCCATACCAGCATAGTGTTTAACACGCGCAAACACTTTACTGGCCATTTCTTCAATGCTTGAAACAGAATCAGGAAAAAACTCGACCGTTGGTAAAATAATTTGGCTATGCTTAGTAAAAAAATTCAGGTCAAAGTTTTCTGCAGCCCAAATAAAGGTATCAACTAGCCACTGTTGTTCTTGTTCTGCCAATAAGGGCTTTGATTTAAATAGGGTTAACATAAACTACTCTTGCCCCTGGGCCCATTGCCATGCTTGTGTATTGTATAAAGGCACCGTAGAAAGCGCGTGATGATGACTACCCGTAGATTCTTTCGTTGAGTACGATAAATACAACAACGTATGGGTTTTAGCATCATAAATGCGACGAACTTTTAACGACTTAAACAAAATACTCTTAGATGATTTAAACACGACTTCACCCGACTTACTACGGTCAATAGACTGTAATTGGTCTGCGGTAATTGGCCCTGTTTGACGACAAGCAATCGACATATCTGAAGGATCTGAAAAATCTAAATTAGCCTCAATGTGACTAATATGACAAGTAACCCCTGTAACAAGCGGGTCTTGCTGTGAGTTAACCACCACATCTTTAGTGGTAAACAGCCCTAAACTCACTGAAGCAACATCATCAGAACACCCTGTAAGCCCTGCTAAACACGCAATTAGACTACCCATTTTGAGATACTTCATAGCAAGTCCTTCGTTCATAATAAAATTAAGTTATGCCTTATACTAAACGCTTTCACTGCGATAAAACAAATTTTATAAGCAATAAAAAAGGCACACCCGAAGGAGTGCCTTTGCAAACAAATACAGCTAAAAATAATTAAAAGCTATATTGTGCACCTAGATAAACATAACGACCGGCACCGCCGCTGTAGCCACTATAAAAGTTGCCTCGGCCACTTGGATAAAATGCCCCTTTGTCGTCAAATACATTATTAATCCCGCCAAATACACGCAAGTCACTCTTATCAGTCAGTGCCATAGTGTAAGACGCTGATAAACTATGCTTTAAAAATGAGCCATAGTTTTGATATGCCAGTGGCTCGGGGTTAGCAATACAACCGGCATCGCCCGCAGCACAGCGTTCATCATTTGCAGCAACATACTCAAGGTAATCTTTTTCATCTTCTTGGCTTGCTTTAAAAGCACCTACGTAATTTGTACGCCAGCGGATACGTAAGTCATCCATTTTCCATACAATCGACATAGCGGCTTTATCTTTTGAACGGCCATAACCTGCATACTGAGAAGTCACACTAGAACCATCTAACCCTTCATAGGTTTGCGAGTTTTCAATAATATGATTGTAATCAAGCTTAAATGACAGGTTACCATAGCTACCTATGTCATATTTGTAAGTTGCAACTACATCGTAACCGCGCGCTGTTAACTCATCTAAGTTATATTCACGCTGTAGTATTTTTACAATGTTACCTTCGTCGTTACGGGTAATATCGTTACAATATTCGTTATCACTACCCCACGCAGCCTCTGAGTCATAACATTCACGCATGATGTTTTCGTTACTTATTTCATCAATTGCATCAACAATGGCAATGTCGTAATAATCAACCGCTAAGTTAAAGCCATCTAAAAACTCAGGTGAAACAGTAATACCAAAGGTATAGGTATCGGCTGTTTCTTCTTTTAAGTTTGGATTACCCGTATTTGGTGAATAGTTATTGTCTTCACTTTCAAATTCAAAGTCAGGATCATCAGCCAGCTTTTGTGCCAAGGTTGGCTCTAAACGGCAGTTATCGTGCCCTGGGTTTGTTGATGTTGCCGTTAAGCCATCACAAATATCATCAAATGAATCAAAATCGCCACGAGGGGGTGACAATAGCTCTGTAATAGTTGGGGCACGCTGTGCACGCGCATAGTTAGCACGTAGCATGTACCCGTCAATTGGCTGCCACAATAATCCTAACTTATAACTGGCTACGGTGCTGATATTATCAATACTGTAATTTGCTAAACGCAACGATGTTTCTGCCGATAAGCTTTTAGCAAATGGCACATCTTTAAGTAGTGGCACTGCAAGCTCTGCAAACGCCTCATATACTTCTACTTCACCATAAAAAGAAGGCACAACGTTAAACGTAATACCGCCCGCTTTCATATCATCGCTGGTATCTAAGCTTTGCGAGTCTTTACGATACTCTGCACCAAATACTGCAGACACATTACCTGCTGGCAATTCATATAAGTCACCGGTGATATAACCCATTACCGTGTACTGTTGAATCTCAGTATCAATAATTGGATTTGTACGGATCCAGTCAGCCATTTCAGGGGTAATAGACCCTTCACCAAATAAATTAAGCGGGACACATCCTTGCGCTCGCGCTTCGGCGTCTTTACATTGAATAGTGCCATCGGCTAGCTTTTCAGCTTGCAGGGCTTGGTTAACACGTACCGTGTTTAACTCGTTACTGCGGATTTGATGCTGTTTAAATTGACCATATCCGGCAGAAATATCCCAATCCCATGTATCATCAAACATCATACCTTGCAGGCCAGCCCAGGTACGAATAGTCGTACGGTCGTTATCGGTGCTGATATTACCTACTTCACCAAAACGACGATCCCAATAAATACGGTCTTTGTATGGGTTACTGTCAATAATTTCTTGTGGCACATATGGGTTATCAATAGGAATATAACCTGGCGCAATATCATCGATAGGATCCCCTGTCACTGGGTCGTAGCGAGGTACGTAAGCCCCTTCGTATTCATCTTCTGGTGACTTATCGTTGAACGAGCCACTCTTACTGTATTGAATTTGGAAATAACTCATGATGTCGTCTGTTACATCATAATCGACTTTTATTGCAGTCGAAAAGTTATCACTCGGCACATCAAGCATAACGTACTGCTGTGAATTAATACCATAAATTTCTTCATTGCCTTTCCAATCATCACGTAGCGTTTGACCGTCGTACCAAAACTGAGTGTCGTTATTATTATTCTCTAAAAATACACCACCTAAGGTACCATCGCTTTTGCTTGCCCAATCAGCTTGTGTAATACCGCTCATACACTGATAGCCATCGGCGGTGTACATTTGATTACACATAAGCTCATCATCGTAACTATGCGCCGCTTCTATTTGTGCACGGTCGCGATCGTAAAAGGTCATACCAAAATCACGGTCCCAGTTTGAGCTGACAAATACATAACCGCGATCATCAGCAAATGACGTTCCGTAGTTTAAATCAAGCGTAAATTCGCGACCGCCACCATCTGTTGTTTCACCGCCACGGGCTTGAAATTCAAAACCTTCTTTTTTTGACTGGGTAATAATATTAACAACACCGGCTACCGCATCGGCACCATAAGTGGCCGACGCACCACCACTAATAATTTCAACGCGTTCTACCATACCACTAGGAATGGTATTTAAACTGACATAATTACCGCCGTAACTATTAGAGACAACACGGCGGCCATCAATCAATGTCAACGTTCTATTAGCGCCTAAGTCACGAAGCTGGACTGTTGATAAACCAGTACCCGAAATGCTTGATTGGCTGGTTGTGTTGCCAATACTTTGGCTCAGTGCAGGCATATTATCGATTAATACATCTGAAAGATTGCCTAAGCCTGTATCCTGAATTGATGCTCTGTCCATGGTAACCAGCGGAGTTGTGACCGAAAAACTATCACGCTTTAAACGCGAGCCTGTTACTGTTATTTTCTCTGGTACTTCTTGTACCACTTCTTCGCTTGCCTTAGCAGTTGATTGACGATCAATTGCCTCGTCATTTGCTATTACATGCCCAGATAGACTCGCTGTTATAGCCAAAGCTAAAGCGCATTTTTTGGTTGATATTTTACTCACAGACTTCCCTCATTTTTTATTATCCCATTAGTAGCTTTTTTATTAACTTTTTAGTTATTAAATCTGTTTTGTACTAATTGGTTTGTTTTACTAATAACAGGTTGTAAGTAATCGTGAATAAAAGCACAATGAGAGGTGTCTCGTTTATATCCCTATTTTACATCTATTTAACATCTATTTATTTATAATCATGGACTTACATTTATTGTGTTAGAATGTTGTAAAATTGAATATTAACTAATTATCGTGTTACTTTGCATTAAACAACACGTACAAACATCGCTAATAACTCATACTAGGAAGAGGTTTAAATACACATACTATGAATACTCAACAGCCTTTTTCAATTGGAAGTTGCCAAATATCGGCGTTTGAAAATAAGCTGTTTTGTGCTGATAAAGCCTGTATTTTACAACCTAAATTTATAGAGCTGCTGACCTACTTAGTAGCGTGTTATCCAAATGCGGTGAGTCGGGAACAACTAATCGAAAACGTATGGGATGGTAATCAATATGTGGGTGAAAAAGCACTCACTAATGCCATATGGCACCTTCGTAAAAGCTTTAAAGAGCTTGACCCCGACAACACCTACATAGAAACACTGCGTAAAACAGGTTATCGCTTAGTGCAAAAGCCAATAATGCCAAACGCGCAGAACAGTATTAATACATCCTCTACTCGTCCTAAATATATTTTTGCTGTAGCCATGGCTATCATGGTCTTGTTATTCGCTGGAGTCTGGGGTTACAACGCTTTTAGCGATGAAAATAAGCCACTTGCGCTATCGCGACAAGCAGAGCGGTTATACGATCATGTTGAAACCATTACCACCAGCCCAGGACGAGAGCTGTTCCCCGCTATATCCAGCGACAGTCATTTTTTAGCATATTCTTGGCGCCGCCCTGGTCATAAAGCAAATTTATACTTACGTGATTTACATTTACCCGAACAAGCTGCAATAGCTCTTACCGACACCCCATTCATTGAAGGGCGAGCGGTATTTAGCCCCGACTTAACCTTTGTTTATTATTATCGCCGCATATCGGGTCAAGGTTGTGAGGTTATTCAGCAAAATATTGCCTCGGGAAATACCACTATTTTAGGACAATGCGGCAGCAAAGCGAGTACCGATATAGACATAAATGCCCCGGGCACTAAACTGGTTTATATTAGTGAAGATGATGAAAATAATCTGACTCAACTTAACCTTGTTGATTTAACCTCATCGCCATACACAATTACTCAAATACCTTGTATTTCAGCATGCCAATATAGCGATGAGTCGGTTGTGTTCTCCCCAGATGCAACTCAACTTGTAGTATCTCGTAACTTACCAACGGGGTTTGAAGAATTATTTTTAATCGATATAAAAACAGGCAATGCAAAGCAGTTAACTACTGGGTTTATTGATATGAGAGGCGTTGATTGGCACCCCTCTAAGACGCAACTCGTTTTTTCTGGTGTGAAAAAAGGTAAACGCCAAGGGTACTTTTACAACCTTAAAACACAACAAATGATCAATGCCCGCATAGATGGCTTAAGCTATCCAGAATTTGCCAGTGATGGCAGTTTGTATTTTCATCAGTGGAATATAGACTCGGCTTTAATGCGTTTAGAGGTTAATAATGCGGTTGCAAGCTCTCCTTTCCCAGTGTTATCGAGCCATTTTAGTACCCGCTTTCCTAATTACAATAAAGCCAGAAACAAACTCGCGTTTGTCTCTAATGAGTCGGGCTCAATGGAATTGTGGACCGCAAATAAAGACGGTACGTCTCGAAAGCAGCTCACTAATCTCAATGCCAATATTTACCACCCAGTATGGTCGCCTGATGGTGATTATATTGCTTTTGTTGCCTCGCACCCTAGTGGTCATGCGTTATACCTGTATGACTTTAATAAACAAACCAGTGAATTATTACCTACGGGCTTTAGCGATCATGGTAAACCTAGTTGGGCTGCAGACAGTAAAAGCGTATTAGTCTCTGATGATCAGCACGTGTATCGCTTCGATTTAAATGGTAATAAACTCGAACAAGCCATAGATTCATCAACATTATATGCTTATGAAAACAAGCAAGGCGCTTTAGTTTTTGCCAACCAAGCAACTAATCAATTATGGATCAAAGATCCTGATAGCCAAACTGAGCAACCACTGGTTAGCGAAATTAATTTATCTAATCATAATTCGTGGTACTTTTTTGAAGGCGACACCTTAGCGACATCGCGTATTTACTATTTTAATGTAAAACAAGGTGATTACCGTTTGAGTTATTACGACTTCTCAACCAAAAGCCATCATGACGTTATACGCCTTCCCGAACGCGCATTTAGTCGTACCTCTGGCTTAACCTATATTTCAAATACCAACTGGCTGGTATACTCTTCGTATAAGTCACCACAAATTGACATAAAACGTATCAACCAAAAATATTTGCCCTAAAAGCAACAGCCTGAACTATGCTAAGCCAAATTTTTAAAAATTAAGCTCTATAGGGTTAGCGTGTACAAACCCGTTTGGTATAATTAAACAAACCAATCTAAAGAGGATACGCTAAATGCCACACATTATTATTGAACACTCAGAAGATCTGCCTTTATTACCTCAGGTTCTAGTGGAAAAAATCCACACAACAACATTTGAAAGTGGCTTATTTGATTTAGAAACAATAAAAACTCGTGCGATTGCGTATCAACATTACCAATTAGGTGTGGGTAAAGAAGGGTTTATTCATATTGCTGTACATATTATGGCTGGGCGCTCTATTGAGCAAAAGCAAAAGCTAAGTGAGCAGTTACTAGCGTGCCTACAAACATATTGCAGAGCCTCTGATAGCTTAAGCGTTAATATTTACGAAATGAATCACGAGATTTATCGTAAAAATTAACGGCTATTAAAACATCATAGTTATAGGCAAGTGCTCTATAACTATGATGGTATCCCCGCTCTGCTAATTTTTATAAAACCGCGGTTAAAGCGTAAACTTACCTAGTAAATCCCTTAAAATATTCGACTCTTTATTTAAACCATTACAAAGCTGCTCTGACTTTTTCATATTTTCTTTGGTTTGCTCTGCCGAGTCGGAGATCATTACAATATTTTGGCTAATTTCTGAGGTTGCTAACGTTTGCTCTCGCGTTGCTGTAGCCACTGAGTTATTTAACTCGCTTAACAGTACAATTTCCTGTGAAATACCATTTAATGTATGGCCTGTTTCTTTTAATCGTTCGGCATTTTCTAAAGTGTTTTTGCTGCCCAATTCAATCGCAGTTACCGTGCTTGAAGCTTTAGCATTTAACGAAGCAATCATCTCATTAATTTGCTCTGTAGACTCCGCAGTACGCTGTGCAAGCGTTCTCACTTCATCAGCAACTACTGCAAAACCACGCCCTTGCTCTCCAGCTCTCGCCGCTTCAATTGCCGCATTTAACGCCAATAAGTTAGTTTGCTCAGAAATCCCTTTAATGACATCCAATACATGAGAAATTGATTTAATCTCTGTCGAGAGCTCTAACACCGAAGCCACAGAATTGGCCATCGATGCTTCTAACTGTTCCATTTGTTTAATTGTGCTTTGCACAAAACCAACGCCTTTATGCGTCGTTTCTTCGGTTTTAGTCGCAATATCTGCCGCATTGCTGGCACTGCCAGAAATATCCTGAACCGTAACTTCCATCTCATTAACCGCTGCCGCCACCGTTTGTGTACTCGATGACTGTACCTCAGCTAAATTAGCTGCTCCTTGTACTTGCTCAAGTACATCTTGGGAAATACCTTTAACATGAATTGCCGACTCAGAAACCTGTTTAAACATATAATGTAACTGCTCTAAAAACAGATTAAACTTAATCGCCAAGTCTGAAATTTCATTATTATCGTCAGTAGGAAGTCGCGCTGTTAAATCGCCATCTTTTTCTGTTAACGCATTCACTGCTGAAGTAATGTTTTCAATGGGTCTAAATATTTGCCCTACCAACACGCGTGCTGACGCTAAACCGACAAGAGCAATAATTACACCAAAAATGATATTAGTATTAATAGCACTATTAATTGGGCCATATAATTGCTCTTGGGGAATTTCAGCAACTAGATGCCAACCTAATGAGTTTACAGGCGTACTTGATACAACATAGTCATCACCATCAATTACTTTACTTTGAATTGCCCCATTTTTAATCGGCGTCAAGTCAACAGATTTCCCTATTTTAGTTTTATTACCATGCAGCATAATCTCGCCACTACCAGAGACCAAATAAACAATGCCGCCCTCACCTATCCTATATTCACTTATGAGATCCACCATAGAATCGAGCGAACGGCCAATTCCGGCAATTCCTTGTCGTTGCCCATCAAGCTCAATGGCATAATTAATAAATACCATCACCTCAGAGCTGCCTTTATCTATGTCGAGCGCTACTTCAAATGGTCTATCCGATGCTAAAAAAGCATCAAACCAAGTATCACTACTATCTATTTGCCTGGAAATACCCTCATCGGTGTAATAGTTACGGGAGTTTTTAGAAATAATATATGCGTTACTGGCTTGGTTTTTATTTTTTATATGTTTGAGGTAATCAATAAATTTACCTCGACTTTGCGCATCTTCATTATTATTCATCCATTGCTGCACAAATAAGTTTTGCGCTATTTCTTTGCCTACAACAATAGGTGTAGAAAGTTCCAGCTCTATTTGGCTTTTAACTTCACTAAGCGCAGTCGGTAAATCTACTTTTGCTAGTTTTTCTTCTGTATTTGAGCGAATACTATTGGAAAAGATTAGAGTAGATATTGCTAAAGGAGCAACAACAGCCAGAATAAGGCTGAGGTATACTTTTCGTTTTAATAACATAGAGCACCTAAGGGGTAACTAAGCAGTATTTTATATACCGCACACAATTAACAGTAGCGACATTAAAGGGCATAAAGTAAAGATTTTTATAATAAAACCCCATAACACTTTAATAGTAGATCCAACTGTGTTTATTGCAATGTATTCAATAGAATTAATACAAAAATCAGTGCACTGGTAAAAATACGATAGAAATAATAAAAACGAATTTTATAAACGAGGAAGATGAGTTTCTATTTACTTGGAAAGCTTGTAAAAGTGGTGGCCCCTCCCAGACTCGAACTGGGGACCTAACGATTATGAGTCGTGTGCTCTAACCAACTGAGCTAAGGGGCCAACTTTGTATAACTGTAAGCAGTTAATTTTTGAAGCGTTTAGCCACAGAGCGACTAAAGCGGGTTGCAGTATAAAAAGTTTTTAGGGGCTTGTCACTAGCAAAAAGCTTTATTTTAACAATCAAGGGGCTAACTGCTCAAATAGTAGGCTTTTAGATTTATTGATGATGACTTCGAAGAAACGAACTCATTAAATAATAGTAGTCTGAGTAACTAATACACATACCTTACGATGGCAATTAGCAACTCAGTATTAAATGTATTACTGCGATATGGTGTTATTTTTTGGCGATAATATAAATCGCATGAATTAATCCTGGGAAATAGCCGAGCAAGGTTAGCAGAATATTTAACCAAAAGTGCATCCCTAGCCCCACCTGTAAAAATACACCCAGTGGTGGTAATAAAATAGAAAAAATAATCCTGATAATATCCATAATTTAACCCTTCTAACGTTAGCAAAGCAAAAAGCCCAGCAAGGCTGGGCTTTTAGTATAGTGTATTATTCTGCAATAACAGTTAATTCATCAACTACTTTGCGAACATCTTCAGCGTTCTTAGCAATTTCCATCGCTAATTGCTTTTCAGCATCAGACTCAACTGAACCTTTAAGAGTTACTACACCATTATCGGTATCAACATCAATGTCTGTACCACCTACTTCAGAATCAAATAAGTATCGCGTTGTGATGACTGTTGTGATTTTGGCATCGGTTAAATCACTTTCGGTATCGTTACCCATCATTTTAGAATCATGCTTCTTCATGTCGGTGTTTTTTACCACAGTTAGACTGTTTTCAACATCAGTTACACCATCTAGGCTTAGCACGAGTTCTTCAGCAAGTTCTTTATCTACATCGCTGTTTACTTTACCTGTCAGCATTACCTTGCCGTTTTTTACGTCCGTGTTGATATCAAAGTTGTTTAGATTGGTGTTCATCAGCAGTACTGTTTCTGCCTTTCCATCAATCCAAGCATCTTTGCTTTCGTTTTCCCAGCTGCTTGCTTGAGCGCCCATTGCGGTTGTTCCTAATACTAGGGCTGCAATCATAGACTTATTAAATGTTTTCATAATCGTTCTCCTTTTGATTAAAGACACTTGAACTAATGCGAACATCGGGCCAACTATTTTTACACTTAAATTTCAATAACTTAAATTAAAACTACCGATACTGACTTAAACCTACAAAGTAAACATTTACAGACCATTGCGTAAAACTTTCTCGAATAGCGAAACTTACTAAATAATTGTATATTTGGTTAATCTGTCGTTAATATAATAAAGGATGAAAAAACAAAAAAACATAAAGCAATGATTTTAAATGAATTAATATTTGGTATAAGGCTTGCTTTGAACTAGCCAGCAACCTTAAAAGGATAATTTAAATGTCTGTTAAAATTGAAGACCGCCCTATCGAGCAAGTTCGTGAGCAAGTAATTGATCAACTCATTTATAATTACAGCCATGGTGTCATTTCTGTAGAAGCATTTGAGAGGCGCTTAGACGATGCAATGGCAGCGAGTGACAATAGCGCGCTTATGGCCCTTGTTGAAGATTTAACCTTAAATACTGACCAGCAATATAAGGCACAAAAGCACTCGCAGTTTGCACCTAATTATAGTGCGCAGCATGAGACTGATGAAGAGCCACTTACATTAAGAAGCATTCTTGGTTCAAGTGAACGAAGCGGCCAATGGGTAGTGCCTCAAAACATTTATATAGAAAACTACATGGGGTCAATCAATCTTGATTTTACGGATGCTATTTTTACCCACCAACATGTCACTATTCACGTTAATTGTTACTTTGGCAGCGAAGAAATATATGTACCTGAGCACGTTAATGTAGTTTCTAAAATGTTTTGTATTTTAGGCAGTTTTGAAAATAAAACTGTTTCACTCAATAAACGCCAAGGGCCAACGATTCAAATTGAAGGAAAAACTGTTTTAGGCTCTGTGGAAGTTAAAGTTAAGCGCACTATTAAAGAAAAATTTATTAGCTTTGCAAATGATCTGAAAACTCAACTTGGCATGAATGGTAAACATTATTAAATATGCTAAACATTTGATGAAGCCAAAATTGTTGGCTTCATTCATATTATAAGTCGTTATTTCGCTCACTTGGTACATCACTCATGTACTCTACAAACTCAATCTCAAACCCTGCGGGATCAATATAATAAATGTTCTTTCTAAATGGATTTACAGCGCCTTGCTTACTTATTGCAAAGCCTGCATCCTTTAAGCGCGCTATTACTGCATTTAAATTATTGGTTATATAAGCAAAGTGTGCCAAACCAATTTGATGCCCTGATAAGTCACGATTTTTCCCTTCACCGTGATCGCTTATAGCAATATATTGATCGTTATCACCAAAATGTACCCAGCGCCTTGCTTTACCATACCAAGTTCCTTCTCCCTCACTTCTAATTGACCAATAGGGAAATGCTGCTTGGTAAAACTTAAGCATGGCGTTTATATCACTGACAACTAAATTTACGTGTTCTAATTTCATAATTTTCTTCCTGTTAATTGAATATAGAACATCATAAAACCTCAAGTTCACTTTAGGTAAAGCGCTAATTTACAAATTTATTGCTTGTTTTTATTTCGATAAATATATCGAAAGATCATACCTGTACAAAAAACACTCACAAGTATTTAGGCTTTATGGTTTACTTTATGGCAAAAACCGCTAAAATACGCCGGCTTAAATATATAAACGTTCTTTTACAACCCAAAGGTAATACCATGCATCCAATGTTAAACATTGCGGTTCGCGCTGCGCGTAACGCAGGCAAACTTATTCTTCGTGCAAGTGAAGATTTATCAAAAGTTGAAGTGCAACAAAAAGGCACCAACGATTTAGTTACTAACATTGATAAAGAAGCCGAAGCCGTAATTCGTGAAACTATTTTACGTTCTTACCCTGATCACTGCATCGTTGGTGAAGAGTTAGGCGAACACAAAGGTAAGGATGCTGATTACCAATGGATTGTTGACCCACTTGATGGCACAACTAACTTCATCAAGGGTATCCCTCATTTCGCAGTATCTATTGCACTTAAAGTTAAAGGTCGTTTAGACCAAGCCGTAATTTACGATCCAATTCGTGGCGAGCTTTTCACTGCTTCTCGCGGTCAAGGCGCACAGTTAAACAGCAAACGTTTACGTGTATCTAAAACTGTTGAACTTGCTGGTTCTGTTCTTGCTACAGGCTTTCCTTTCAAACAAAAACATCACTTAGATGCATACTCTGAAGCGTTTAAAGCGTTATTTGTTCACACGGCTGATATTCGTCGTGCAGGCTCTGCTTCGCTAGATATGGCGTATGTTGCAGCGGGCCGTGTTGATGGCTTCTTTGAAATTGGTTTAAAACCTTGGGATACAGCAGCAGGCGAGCTATTAGTTAAAGAAGCTGGCGGCATGATTGTTGATTTTGCTGGCGGTAATAACTACAACGTGAGCGGTAACGTAATCTGTGGTGCACCTAAGCTAACACAGGCAATTGTTCGCGAAATGCGCCCAGTATTATCTGAGTCGCTATTACGTTAATCGTAATTACGTACTAAAAAAGGAGCCTAGGCTCCTTTTTTGCTTTTTGTTAGCCACTTTTTTTACTATTGGATAAACGTACAATAGCGGGAGCAGGCCTTCTTCGATTACATATAAATAAGTAGCTGTGACGATAACGTTTTGCTTCTTTTTTAGCATCTGTCGCTAATGCCGCTACTTGATGGCTATTTTTACACTGCTGCAGGTCCGGCTCAACTAAACCTATCGATAATGTAAGTAAAGGTACAAACTGCTTTTCGCCCTCTCGATTAGTTGCCCAATACCCTTTTCCAGCAATATGCTCTGGCGTAAAAAATACGCGTGACTGCAATTCAAATTGCGTGATAATAGTATTACAAATCTCCACGGCATCTTTTTTTTCAAACACCACCATAAAGTCATCGCCGCCAATATGCCCGACAAAGTTAGCGCTGTGCGCACACGCTTTTACAGTCACATCGGCCAGAAGTTTTATTACGCTGTCACCACTGGCATAGCCATATAAATCGTTAAATTGTTTAAAGTGATTTAAATCGATATAAGCTAGTGAAAATGGCTGTTTATGTTGTAGACGCTGCTCTATTACCTCACTAATTGCCACATTACCCGGTAACATGGTCAAAGGGTTAGCATGTTGAGCGTGGCGGATTTTTTCTGCTGTAATGTGCTTTAGTATGTCTCTGAGCGGTGCCAAGCCTAAATACTTATTGTTGCAGGTGATAACAATATGGCGACGAATATCAAAGTCTTGCTCTGTTATTTGCTGGGAGACAATATCAAGCATTTGATTTTCATCAACCACCAAAGGTTGTTTATCCATTAACTCAGTGACTTCACATTTATCATAAAGTGCATGCCCATAAGGCGCGGCAAACACTTCTGTTAGCTGATCTTTGTGTAACAGCCCTATTGGCTGCTGACTGCTATTTAATACCGGTAAGCTGATTATGCTTTTGTCTTGCTCAAAAAGTGCATGAGCTTCTTTACAACGCGTATGACTGCTAATAGCAGGCTGAGCAACAGCAAGCACACCTATTGCCATTGATTGTTCAAACTTTGAGGCGGCTTGGGTCGAAGTGAGCGATTGTAACTGTTTACAGTTGTAGTCATAACTTGGCTGTTGACTCGGTCTTTCTAACAAAAACCCTTGAACATGACTTATGCCTATACTTTTAACTAAATCTAGCTCTTCGGAACGTTCAATTCCCTCTGCAATCACCGCTGTATTTGTTGCCCGTGCTAACACCATGATTGATTTTAGAAATTCTTTTTTAACTTCGCTTTGATCGCAATGATCAATAAAGTAACGATCAATTTTTACAATATCTGGGCATAACTGCGACCATTGCTTTAGTCCTGAATAACCTGCACCGAGATCGTCAATAGCAATCGTAAAGCCTAGCTCTCGATAATGAGCGATGGTTTTTAACAGTAAAAAACCATCATCTACTTTTTCTTGTTCAGTTACTTCAATCACCACTCGATTGGCAGCAAGACCAAACTGTTCAATTAAATGTAAGGTTTCGCCTTTAGGGTGGCTCGGATCGAGTAGAATTTTTGGGCTGACATTTAAAAATAACTTCCCTTGCAGACTGAGTTTTACAAAATTTTCAATGGCGCGAGAACGGCATAAAAGCTCAAGCTCTGAAATCAATTGGTATTTATGAGCTGCTTCGAATAGCTTATTTGGCATGGCTAACGGACCATTTTTAGGGCCACGGCTAAGCGCTTCATACCCAATAATAGATTGCTTAGCTATATCGAAAATAGGTTGGAACAAGGTTGTTATTGCTCCTTGTTGTAAAATTGATTCTAAGACTTGTCGTTGCTCAGTCACTACTAGCTCAAATAAAAATTTAATAAGAGCAATAAAATACCAACTGAGTATGACTATTATGTGACTTATCTAGGAGGCAATAAAAAACCGCTCACTAGGAGCGGCTTTGTTTTAAGAATAGTTTAATCTCAATTAAGGCATTGGATCTAAATCAGCGCCTTCTTTTTCAATTACTTCTGGTATTAAATCTTCTTTACTTACGCCCATGGCAATAGCCACCGAACTGGCAACGTAAACTGAAGAATAAGTACCAATAAACACACCAAATAGTAGTGCAGTAGCAAAGCCATGAATGGTTTGGCCACCCCATACAAATAACGCAATCAATACTAAAATAGTAGTGATTGAGGTTACTAAGGTACGGTTAAGTGTTTGCGTAAGCGAGATATCGATAATTTCAATCGTGTCGTCAATACGCACTTTGCGGAAGTTTTCACGAATACGGTCTGATACAACAATGGTATCGTTTAGTGAGTAACCAATCACGGCAAGTATTGCTGCCAAAATAGTTAAGTCAAACTCTAAACCAAGCACCGAGAATAAACCAATCGTAATGATTACATCGTGTAAAAGCGCGCCAACTGCGCCCACAGCAAAACGCCATTCAAAGCGAAACGCCACGTAAATTAAGATACAAATAAGCGCAGTTAACATGGCAAGGCCACCCTGCTCTTTTAAGTCTTCACCTACGCTTGGGCCTACAAACTCAATGCGGCGCATTACTACGCTATCATCAGCTTGTTTAAGGGCAGCAATTACTTGGTTACCAATTACTTCTGCTTTTACATCATCACCGCGAGGGGCTAAACGGACCAGTATTTCTTGGCTTGAGCCAAAAAGCTGTACCGATGCATCAGCAAAGTCGTTTTCAGCCAGTACATTACGTACTTTTTTCAGATCGGCAGGTTGCGAAAAACCTACCTCAACTGCTGTACCGCCAGTAAAATCTAAACCGAAATTTAAGCCTTTAACAAAAAGTGACGCCAGCGACGCTATGATTAATAACGTAGAAAAGCCCATTGCCACTTTTCGAAGAGACATGAAACGAAGGGTTTTTCCGCCCAATCTTAAAATTTGCATGTCTGCTCCTTAAATTGAAAGTTTATCAACACGTTTACCACCAATAAATAGGTTGATCACCGCACGGGTACCTACAATTGCTGTAAACATAGACGTTAAAATACCAATTGCTAGGGTTACCGCAAAGCCTGCAACAGGACCGGTACCAACAGCAAACAAGATAATCGCCGCAATTAATGTGGTGATATTGGCATCAAAAATAGTACTAAAGGCGCTATCGTAACCAAAATGGACCGCTTGTTGAGGGCTGCGGCCATCGGCTAGCTCTTCACGAATACGCTCAAATATAAGTACGTTCGCATCAACAGCCATACCAACAGTCAGTACAATACCAGCTATACCCGGTAGAGTAAGCGTTGCACCAGGAATTAATGACATAACACCAATAATAAGTACTAAGTTGGCAGCCAGTGCAATATTCGCAACAAGGCCAAAACCTTTGTAGTAAATAAGCATAAAGGCCAGTACAAACGCAAAGCCAAGAGCTACAGCGGTCATACCTGCTTCAATGTTTTCTTGACCTAGGCTTGGCCCAACCGTACGTTCTTCTACAATTTGAATAGGCGCAACCAGTGCACCCGCACGTAGTAGTAAACTTAAGTTATGTGCTTCAGCTGGGTTATCAATACCGGTAATGCGGAATGAACGGTCAAGACGCGCTTGAATGGTTGCTACGTTAATAACTTCTTCCACTTTAATTGGCGGAAGTGCTTTACCGTCACTGTCTTTTTTACCTGATGGCTTGTATTCAATAAACACGGTAGCCATGCGTTTACCGATAGCACGCTTGGTAAAGGCATTCATTTTTGCCCCACCTTTACTATCGAGTTTAATGCTTACTTGTGGGCGCTGGTACTCATCCGCACCTGACTGCGCGCCAGTAATATGGCTGCCTTCAAGAATAATGCGTTTTTTTAGTACTACAGGGTAACCATCACGACTCATGATCATTTCAGTACCCGGAGGGATACGACCTTGAGCAGCCGCGCTTATGTCAGCATTTTCGTCAACTTCACGAAACTCAAGCGTTGCCGTAGCACCTAAAATTTCTTTAGCGCGAGCGGTATCTTGAATCCCTGGTAATTGCACAATAATACGTTCAGCACCTTGGCGCTGTACGTTTGGCTCTGCAACCCCAATTTGATTGATACGATTACGAATAATCGTTTCGTTTTGCTTGATAGCGTAGTCACGAATTTCTTTTAGCTTTAGCTCACTCATGGTGGCAAAGAATGCGTTATCGTTACTGCTATCATCAATGTAAACGTTTAGAGGGTAACGACTTTCTAAAAAGCGCTCTGCAGCGTCTTTATCTTCTTCGTTACGCATTTCTACACGCATACGCTCAGTGCCAGCTACACGGCGCACACTACGATAACGTAGTTTTTCTTCGCGCAGGTCGCTGCGAAAATCTTGCTCCATTTGCTCTAACTGATTATCCACCGCAGTGACCATATCGATTTCCATGGTGAAATGCACACCACCACTTAGATCTAGGCCTAACTTCATAGGATTACCGCCCAGCGACTTTAACCAAGCCGGTTGTGCAGGAGCCATATTAATTGCTGAGATATAATCGTTACTAAGCGAGTTACGCAGTAAGTCTTGCGCTTTAAGTTGGTCTTCAACGTTTTTAAAGCGAACAAGAATTTGCCCGTCTTCGAGCTTTGTCGATTTAGCGCTAACGTTATCTTTTTTGAGGATTGCGTTTACTTTGTCTACAACACTGAGGTCAACATCGGTGCCTTTAGCGCCAGAAACCTGTATGGCCGGATCGCGGCCATACAGGTTTGGTGAAGCATATAAAAGGCCAATGGCTAACACAGCTAAAACAAGTAAATACTTCCAAATTGGAAACTTGTTTAACACGGGGTCGTCCTTATTATTTTTATAGCGACTTCATTGTGCCTTTAGGCAATACAGCAGATACCGCTGATTTTTGTACTGTTACTTCTGCTTGCTCATTTAATGAGATCACGATGAAGTCTTTATCATCGGCAATTTTTACGATTTTACCCACTAAACCACCTTGGGTTAGCACTTCATCGCCTTTTGCCATCGCACTCATTAAACTTTTATGCTCTTTTACACGCTTTGCTTGCGGGCGGTAAATTAAAAAGTAAAAAACCAAACCAAAAATCGCTAACATAATTAGCATTTCCATACCGCCGCCTGCCGCAGGTGCGCCAGCGCTTGCATGTGCGTTTGAAATAAATAAACTCATAATACTTCCTCTTTAATTTTTAAATTTTAATTTGTTGTATCAGCTAGCTCTGGCACTTCTTGGCCTCGGCGAGCGTAAAAATCGTGGACAAATGTCTCTAGTTGACCTTCGCTAATAGCATTACGCAAACCTTCCATAACACGTTGATAGTATCGTAAGTTATGGATAGTGTTTAGTCGTGCACCCAAAATTTCGTTACATTTGTCTAAATGATGCAAATAGGCGCGCGAATAATTATTACAGGTATGGCAATCACACTCTGGATCAAGTGGACCCGTATCTGTTTTATGCACTGCGTTACGGATTTTAATGGTACCCGTTGTAATAAATAAGTGACCATTACGTGCATTACGCGTTGGCATTACACAGTCAAACATATCAATACCACGACGAACCGACTCAACTAAGTCTTCTGGCTTGCCAACACCCATCAAATAACGTGGTTTGTTTTCTGGCATTTTATAAGCACAATGATCAAGAATATTAATCATTTCATTTTTAGGTTCACCAACCGATAAACCACCAAGCGCATAGCCATCAAAACCAATCTCTTCAAGGCCCGCTTGTGATTGTGCACGAAGCTCAGGATACATACCGCCTTGAATAATACCAAACAATGCTGACGGGTTGTCGCCATGCCCTTCTTTTGAGCGCTTAGCCCAACGAAGAGAAAGCTCCATAGAGTCTTTGGCTTCTTTTTCAGTGGCAGGATATGGCGTACATTCGTCAAATATCATCACGATATCTGAGCCAAGATCACGCTGCACTTCCATTGATTTCTCTGGCGACATCATAATTTGATCACCATTAACTGGCGATTGGAACATTACGCCTTCTTCAGTGATTTTACGCATTGCGCCAAGGCTAAATACTTGGAAACCGCCTGAGTCAGTAAGAATTGGGAAGTCCCAGTTCATAAAATCGTGTAAATCACCATGCTGTTTGATGATTTCAGTACCTGGACGCAACATTAAGTGAAATGTATTGCCTAAACAGATTTGTGCACCCGTTGCTTTAACTTCATCAGGTGTCATGCCTTTAACCGTGCCATAAGTGCCTACAGGCATAAACGCTGGTGTTTCTATTACACCTCGGTCAAAAATCAAGCGACCGCGGCGTGCTTTGCCATCGGTGCAGTCTAATTCAAATTTCATAATATCCTCTGTGTCGGAAAAACAGTCCAACAAGCTATAATTTAACCGCTCGATTCTACCCTTTTTACCACCCTATTACTATTAGCAGTGATAAATTCACTGTGCTTGGGAGTAAAATAAAAACCGATAACGCTGTAAATTATTTACGGGTCAAAAACATCGCATCGCCATAGCTAAAAAAGCGATACTGTTGTTCAATCGCAGTATTGTAAGCACCCATAATATTGTCTTGCCCTGCAAAGGCACTGACCAGCATGATTAGGGTTGATTCAGGTAAATGGAAGTTGGTAACCATGGCATCAACAACATTAAATTGATAACCCGGAAAAATAAAAATATCGGTATCACCAAAGTAAGTATCTAACTTGCCGCCATGTATTTTTGCTGCCGACTCAAGTGAACGAACTGAAGTTGTACCTACCGCAATCACACGCCCGCCCTTGGCTTTAGTGCTTGCAACCGCATCCACCACATCTTGCGGTACTTCAATATATTCAGAGTGCATGATGTGCTCATCAACACTTTCTACCCTAACTGGCTGGAATGTACCTGCACCAACATGCAAGGTAACAAACGCCATTTGTACGCCTTTGTCTTTAAGCGCAGTCATGAGTTTATCGTCAAAATGAAGGCCTGCTGTTGGTGCCGCAACCGCGCCTGGCTTTTCACCATATACTGTTTGGTAACGCTCACGATCCGCTTCGTTATCTGGGCGGTCAATGTAAGGAGGAAGCGGCATATGGCCAACATCATTTAAAATGTCGAGCACATTTTCACTGCGGTCAAACTCAAGCTCAAATAACGTATCGTGGCGTGCCACCATAATAGCTTTTGCTTTGCCCTCTAAAATGAGCACATTGCCCGGTTTTGGCGATTTACTAGCGCGAATGTGCGCGAGCACGCGGTGTTCGTCTAATACGCGTTCTACCAGCACCTCAACTTTACCGCCAGATTCTTTTTGACCAAACATACGCGCAGGTATTACTTTGGTGTTGTTAAAAACCAGTAAGTCGTTTTCGTTTACAAGCTCAAGAATGTCACTAAATATTTTATGCTCAACAGCACCACTCGGCCCGTCTAAGCTCAATAAACGGCTACTGGTTCTGTCTGCTTTAGGAAAACGAGCAATTAATTCATCAGGTAAGTCAAAGCTAAAATCAGCTACGCGCATTGTTAGAATTCCACATCATTTAAAATCGCGCCAAGTGTATACCCAAACCACCTCAAAATGCGAGTGTCGTCGGAATTAAAAGCGATTTAGGCAAGGCATTGATAGCAAATAATAGTGGTTCTATTATTAATATCAATAACGCAGTATAAATCGCTTTTAAGCCAACCCTTGGGCGTTTCACAGGGGCATACTCTCATCGTTGCTACTTCTTGAAAGGGACGACCATTACTGCAAAGTATCGCCTTGATATTAAGCCCCTGTGAAGCGCTGAATTCTGCATTTTGAGATGGTTTGGGTATTTAGCTATTAGTAATGAAGCTCAAGATATCCCCTATATTCCCCCTAATTAGCCATCAATGAGCTACATTTAAAATAGCGGTTAAATACGCTTGTTCTTATCGCTAAATATCATTACTCTTACTAATTGAATTATTATCTGCATTTCTCGGAGTGGTACCTAAGTGGCAAAACAGCTTAAATTGCTAATATTAAATGCAAGTAATGATGAGCGCCAGACTATACGTGCCACGCTGGAGAGGCTTAGTGTGTTTGAGTTTATTGAAGCCTCAGACAGCCAAGATGCGTTAAAAATCTTAAAGAACCAAAGCGTAAATATAATCATAACCGGCTTAGATGTAGGTAAAATTGATGGTTGGCGGTTTTCACGTATGATCCGCTCTGGTTTGCTAAACACGCCGAAAAACACGCCTATTTTGCTAATTCCGCCCATTTATTGTGAGCGTATCGCTGAAACCACCGCGCGTAGCTATGGCATTGATGCAGTACTGCCTTTTGAGCGCCAAGATATATTGCCGCAAATACTAGCAAATGTGCTGTCGAGTCATTTAGAAAAAAGCAGTCGCTTAAACCTGTTGTTATTAGAACCCTTTACCAGCAGAGCAAACGACATGAGTGAACAATTAAAGCTTAACTTTTCAATTACTCATGTTACTAACGAAAAAGACGCGCTCAGTGCCTATAATCAGCAGCCGTTTGCTATCGTGCTACTTGATGCCACTGCAGCACAAGCTGAGAGCTCAAATCAATTAGTCGAAAAGATCCTACAGCATAACCCTCAGCAAGCCATTGTTACTATTATTGATAAAAACGATGCCGATTACGCCGAGCAGTTATTACTTTCAGGCGTTACCGACTTTATTCGCGCCCCTTACGACCCCTCATTTTTAAATAAAGTCTGTGATCACGCAGCTCGTCGTGAAGACTTTATGGTCAGCTATGCTGAATTTGCTAATAAGGTACAGCAGCTAAGTATTAGTGAAGTAAAGTATCGCGACCTATTTTCAGCGCATCAACGTATTTTATTGCACCTAAACACAGTTGTACTTGAATTAGACCAACAAGGGAATATTCGCTTTATAAACCCTGCGTGGGAATCTCTGAGCGGCTTTGGAGTTAAGTCGACCTTACAACAACCACTCACTGCATTTTGTACCACAGAGTATCAACAGTCATTACAAGCGACGATTGATGATATTTTACAAGGTGGCGCAAACAAACAAAAAATAGAAGTTAAACTAAGCCAAAAAAATGGTAATTCAGTGTGGGTTGAATGTCGGCTTCAGTTAATAAAAAATAGCAGCAACAACGCTACCATTACCGCCACACTCGATAATATTCATGAGCGCAAGCAAGCAGAGCTGCAATTACGCCATTTGGCATTGCATGATACTTTAACTGGCCTACATAATCGTTATTACTTCGACCAACAGCTTAACTATATTTGCCAGAGCGAAAATACTCATACAAATATTGAACATGCGCTTATTTATATTGACCTTGACCACTTTAAAATAATAAATGACAGTAAAGGCCACCAACAAGGTGACATTGTTTTAAAAGAAGTAGCGCAGCTATTTATTGCCAATATTAGTAATGAGCATCTGATCTGCCGTGTCGGTGGTGATGAGTTTGCGGTGATACTTAAAAATACCAATTTATTGGATGCCCATTTAATCGCAGAAGGGATTTGTAGTGCCATTGAAGGCAACCAATTTAAATCTGAAGAGCAAATCTATTCAATTAGTTGCTCTATTGGTTTAACCCAAATCACTGCTGATAACTGCGATCCAAATGAATGCTTAAAGCAGTCAGATATTGCGTTGTATATTGCTAAAAATTTAGGCCGTAACCTAGTACATTGCTATTCAAAACAAGATGGTGAAAACAATGCGCTGCAAACGGGTTTAGAGTGGGGTCATGGAGTACGCCAAGCACTCCAACAAGACAGCATAGAGCTTCATTACCAACCCATTTGGGATTTTAAAACCAATCAAGTTGCCTACTTTGAAGTACTGCTAAGGTTAAAACTCGATGGCGAGCTTATTTACCCAAATCAATTTATTCCCTCATTGGAAATGCTTAACGATACCTTTTTAATGGACCAATGTGTTATTCGTAACAGCATTGCGAGTGTTGCTGCACATCCAGAACTTCTTCAGATTGCAATAAACTTATCGGCACAGTCATTTTTAGATGAGCGTTTATTGCCATTAATAGAGTCGACCCTTGAGAAGTATCAAGTATCTCCGGCGAAAATTATTTTTGAAATAACCGAGTCGGCCAGTATTAATAATTTAGCGGCGACGCGTAAAATGATTGAGCGGCTAAATAATTTAGGCTGCCACTTTTCAATTGATGACTTTGGCACCGGCTTCAGTACTTTTAATTACCTTAAACAATTACCAGCTCAACACGTAAAAATTGACGGCTCATTTGTTCGCGATATGCTTAATGACTCCATTGATTTAGCGCTAGTAAAGGCCATAAATGACATCAGTCGCTCACTAGATAAGCGCTCTGTAGCCGAATATGTTGAAACCGCAGAAGTGTTTTTTGCACTTAAAGAAATTGGTATCGACTACGGGCAAGGTTACTTTATTGCTCGCCCTGTACCTATTGACAAGGTACTGATTGAGTTAGAAAAAATAAAAAATAATCCTATTTTTTATCAAGACACCCTCACGTCACTATAAACATTAATAAACAAATTTAAGCAATTTATTACTTTCAAATTTGCCTATCTAACCTATACTTTGCTTATCGGCAGCACAATGTCATGAAAATTAAGTGATTACCTTGATTTTACATGACATCTTTATTTCTTATCGTCTAGATGTCTATACTTTTAAAGGTGGACATAGGGCATAAGGAGGATGTTTATGACGCAACTAATCACGTTATTATTGTTTATACACTTTGCTATTGCGCTTCAATGTTACAAATATGCTCAGATCAAGGGTTACCCTGTAAAAACCTTTACAGTGCTTGGGCTAGTCCCTTACTTTAATGTAGTTGTTTGGGTTTACTTACTATTTTTACCGCCGCTAGAAAGCTATCACGGCCAGCACAAGCAGCCACTTTAATTCCCCCGTGTTATTTAGCGTATTAATTAAAATACGCTTTTTTTTACCTATTTAAAATCAACACTGCACTGCTTTTTCAAAAAAACCTCTAATTGTTGGCTAAACAATTTAAAGTCACGAATGCGCCCCGTTGTTTTGCGCCACAATACACCAATATCACGATAGGCATCACCTTGCGATGGTGTAGCAAGCATATCTTTGTTCTCTAAAATACCCGCGTTAATTGCCATTTGCGGTAAAAACGTCACGCCAAGTTTATACTCAACCATACTCAATAAGGTATGAAGGCTAGCCGCCTCAAAGGGGTTTATACAACTAGAGCGGTTTAAATGACACGCACTAAGCGCATGCCCTGTCATACAGTGCTCTCGCTCAAGCAAGAATACACTGGCTTCTGGTAGTAAATTAAAGTCTTCAATACCTTTAGCTGGCATGTAATCTTTATGATGCACTAAGCTAAAGTGATCTTGTGCTAATACTTGGGTATGAAATTTATCGGTTTCGTAGGGCAGCGCTAATAATGCTAAATCAATTTGCCCATGTTCTAACTTGTCGAGAAGCTTGTCGCTGGTGTCTTCAATTAATACCAACTCTAAATCTACAAATGTTTGCTGACAAAAATGATATAAAGGCGCTGCGATAAAGCTGGCTATAGTAGGAATAACACCCACCGTTAATGTACCACTAAGCGGTGTTAAAAAGCTTTTAGTTAACTCTTTTAAACTAATTGTATCGTTGATTATTTTTCTTGAACGCTCAACCACCTCTTCACCAATGGTGGTAAACATTAGGCTGCGATTTTCTCGCTCTATAAGCTGACATCCTAAAGTTTCTTCTAGGTTTTGAATCGCTGTACTCAGCGTAGACTGACCGATAAAACAAGCACTGGCTGCTCGGCCAAAATGTTGATGTTGATGCACAGCTAATAAATACTGCAGCTGTTTAATACTAGGGAGATTGGTCATTTTTCTTTCCACAAATAAAAAGACCCCAACACCAAGGGCGTTGAGATCTTTTCAAGCTAAAAATCTTTTAAGTACTTTTTATTAAACCCCAAAAGCGGTTCTTAGTACGTAGAAAATAACAATAGCAAGGGCAGCACCAACTGGCAATGTAATTACCCAAGAAACTACAATATTTCTTATTACACCCATGTTAAGTGCGGCAATACCACGTGCCATACCTACGCCCAACACAGCGCCCACTAGGGTTTGTGTGGTTGAGATAGGTAAGCCTGTGCCCGATGCAATAACAACCGTAGAGGCCGCGGCTAATTCAGCAGCAAAACCACGACTTGGTGTTAAATGGGTAATACCTTCACCAATGGTTTTAATTACTTTTTTACCTAAAATAGCAAGACCGGCAACAATACCTAAACCACCTAGTGGTAATATCCACCAAGCGATAGCCGCCTTTTTAGCAATTTCACCATTGTTTTCAACAATGTTTACAACAGCAGCTAGAGGTCCAATTGCGTTAGCAACGTCGTTAGAACCATGAGCAAATGCCATACAACAAGCAGTTAGCACCATAAGTACCGCAAACACTTTTTCTACATTGTTAAACTGCATTTCTCTATCCGCTTTAGGATCGATATTTAAACGAGAAATAGCAATTTTACCAATAACAGCAACTAGTACCGCTATACCAATAGAAATAGCAAAACCTTCAAATGTACCTAAATTAATACCAATGTGCTTTAAGCCTTTTTTAATGGTCACAAGTGCCATAATAAAGCCAGCTAAACCCATGTATATTGGTACAAAGCGCTTTGCATTTTTAAGTGGAGCATCGGTGTCAAAAATCAGCTTTTGCGCACTCATAAATATTAAGTACGCTATAAAACCAGATATCGCCGGCGTTACAATCCAGCTACCTACGATACCGGCAACCTTACCCCATTGAATAGCCTCTGTGCCTACTGCAACAAGAGCAAAACCAATGATAGCGCCAATGATTGAATGAGTCGTCGATACCGGCCAACCTAAAAACGAGGCCATTAATAACCAACTGCCAGCGGCGAATAAAGAGGCGATCATACCTAAAACCATCAGTTCAGGAATGTCAGCAAATGGGGTCGCATCAATAATCCCTTTACGAATTGTTGATGTTACTTCACCCCCTGCTAAATAAGCACCTGCGAATTCAAAAATCATCGCGATAAAAATCGCTTGTTTAATGGTAAGTGCTTTTGAACCCACCGATGTACCCATCGCATTGGCAACGTCGTTTGCGCCAATACCATAAGCCATAAAAAAGCCGACTGCTGCGGCAATTAAAATTAATACCGTGCCGTAAGATGCAATGATATCCATTGTGTAACCTTAATCTTTCGTGTTTGAACTGATTTTAAATTAACGAGCTAACATCAGCTCAAGACGTGATCCTACGCGCTCTGCAATATCTGCAAGCTCGCCAACCCATTCAATGATTTTGTATAAAAACATTACATCAACTGGGTTTAGCCCATCTTCTACTTTACGTAGTTGACGGCGTATTTTAATTTGCATTTCATCCGTGTCTTGTTCTATGGCATCCAATTCAACAAGCATTTTTTCAACCAGAGTTACTTCTCTGCCTTTAAAGCCTGTTTCTAACAATTCTTCTAATTCATTAATCGCTTTAGATGCTTGTTTAGTTGCATCTACACAACGAGTTACATATGCCAAAAAGTCTTCTTGAATCTCTTTTGGTATGATCATCTCACGACCAATTACGCGCCCAGCAATGTCTTTTGCTTTATTAGCAATTTTGTCTTGTTGGGTTACTAATTCGAGCAGATCTGTACGCTCTACCGGCATGAATAATCCACGCGGTAATTGTAGGCGTATGTTTCTTTTCATTTCATCGGCTTCACGCTCTAAGTTTCGAATAGTTAAACGTAGCTCTTCAGCTTGTTGCCATTCTTCTTTAAAAACGTGATTGAAAAAAGGTATCAAGGTTTTACTAGCTTGATGAACCTTTCGGATATGTTCTTCCATTGGTTTTATAGGAGATTTTGCAAATACTCCTAGAAACGCGTTTGTATGCATAACTGACCCTTAAATCAATTTAGTATGCTGATCAGCGTGAATTTTACAGCATTAAGCTCGATTGTGAACGCTTTTTATTGCTCAATGACCAGCAGACTAAAAGAAAAATGAATATTCATCCCTATAATTAAAAAGGATGATGGTTCAAAATTACAAAGACTTCTCTATATCTTCTTGAGATGTATGACGAATATCTTTTCCATTTACAAAATAGATAATATATTCAGCGATGTTTTGACAGCGATCACCAATGCGCTCTAATGAGCGAACAGACCATACTAAATCCATAATTTTTGGAATTGAGCGCGGATCTTCCATCATGTAAGTCATTATTTGACGGGTGATTGCTTCATATTCCCTATCCACTTTGGCATCCTCTTTATGCACTTCAAATGCACGTTGCACATCCATACGTGCAAATGCATCTAAAACGTCATGCAACATTTTAGATACTTGGCGTCCCATATTTTCGATATTTACTAATAAATCTTGTTGATCCTTAGTAAATGAGTCTAGTGCAACTTTAGCAATTCGCTTAGCTTCATCACCAATTCGCTCTAAATCGGCAATGGTTTTTGCAATTGCCACCACTAAACGCAGGTCGCTAGCAGCTGGCTGACGACGCGCGATAATGCGAGTACAGTCTTCATCAATACTCACTTCCATTGCATTAACTTTATAATCATTCTCACGCACTTTTTGTGCTAGTACCGCATCGTTTTGACTTACCGCGTCAAGGGCACTATTTAGTTGCTGCTCAACCAACCCACCCATACTCAGTACATGGTTTCGCACATCTTCTAGTTCTTGATTAAAACGACCAGAAATATGTTTATTAATGTTGTGTTCCATAATGACCTTCTTTAATAATTTATTGCTTTCGCGTTTTAATCCGACTAGCCGTAGCGACCGGTAATATAATCTTCCGTTTTTTCTTTGTAGGCGTTGTAAACAAGGTATTGGTATCTGAATACTCAATCAGCTCCCCCATATACATAAACGCTGTTTGATCAGAAACACGAGCTGCTTGTTGCATGTTGTGAGTAACAATAACCACAGTAAATTTATTCTTTAAATCATTAATTAGTTCTTCGATTACTAACGTTGAAATCGGATCCAGTGCTGATGTTGGCTCATCAAGCAGTAATACCTCTGGCTCAATCGCAATAGAGCGAGCAATCACTAAACGTTGCTGCTGACCGCCCGATAAACCAAATGCGCTATCGTGAAGTCTATCTTTTACTTCATCCCAAAGAGCTGCACCGCGAAGCGATTGCTCGACCACTTCATCAAGCTTACGCTTTTCTTTAATGCCTTGCAGGCGAAGACCATATACCACATTCTCATAAATTGATTTTGGAAATGGGTTTGGGCGCTGGAACACCATGCCAACATTACGGCGAAGCGCTGCAACATCAACGCTTTTATCGTAAATATTTTGCCCATGCAGCATGATTTCGCCTTCAATACGACAAATATCTACCAAGTCGTTCATGCGGTTAATACAACGTAATAAGGTTGATTTACCACAACCCGACGGGCCGATAAATGCCGTTACTTGGCCTTTAGGAATATTCATATTTACTTTACTCAGTGCTTGTTTATCACCGTAGTAAAGGTCGAGATCTTTAATTTCTAGCGCTTTTTGTTCGTCTGTTAAATTATTTAAATCTAACTTCAAGCTTGGCTTTGCTTGGTTTACTTTTGGAGCGACTGTAATCATGTTTGTTACCTATACTAAATTAATGCTCAAGCGATCTGAATTTTTCACGTAAATGGTTACGTATACCAATGGCGGTGATGTTAAGGGTAATAATAACCGACACTAACAAAAAGGCCGTTGCATATACCAGCGGACGCGCCGCTTCAACGTTCGGGCTTTGAAAGCCAACATCGTAAATATGAAAACCTAAGTGCATGAATTTTCTGTCTAAATGTATATATGGGAAGTTACCATCAAGCGGCAGCGTTGGCGCCATTTTTACCACACCCACCAGCATAAGTGGTGCAACCTCACCCGCTGCACGAGCAACCGCTAAAATTAAACCCGTCATAATTGCAGGACTGGCCATAGGAATTATGATTCGCCATAGCGTTTCTACCTTAGTCGCGCCCAGTGCTAGCGAACCATCACGGACCGTGCTTGGAATACGAGATAAACCTTCTTCGGTAGACACTATCACTACTGGCAACGTTAATATCGCCAAGGTAAGTGCTGACCATAAAACACCTGGGGTACCAAACACAGGGGTAGGCGATGACTCTGGATAAAATAATTGGTCAACACTACCACCAACCATATAAACAAAGAAACCTAAGCCAAATACACCGTATACAATAGACGGAACACCCGCCAAGTTAATAACCGCAATACGGATCATTTTAGTAATTGCATTTTTGGCTGCATATTCATGTAAGTAAATAGCAGCAACCACGCCAAATGGCGTTACAATCACAGCCATTAACATCACCATAAATACCGTACCAAAAATAGCAGGAAATACGCCGCCTTCGGTATTAGCTTCACGTGGGTCATCTGCAACAAACTTACCTAACTGCACAAAGTAATGACCTAGTTTAGCAAAAAAGCCCATATCGTTTGGAAACCATACATCCAACACTTGATAAAGCGGGATAGTAACAACCTCACCACGCATATCTTTTACGGTTACTTGATCACGTTTAGCTTGTTTACGCAGTGCGAATAGCTCTTTTTCTAATTCACCATATTGTGCACGTAAATCAGCACGCGCTTGAGCAAGCTCAGCAACACGCTCGTCAGTTAGCTCGTTATCAAGCAAGTAGGCTTTTTCTTGTAAACGTAAACGCTCTAGCTCATAGTTTATATGTCCTATGTCGCCATTTTGTAAATCAAGCGCTTCGTCATTTAAGTCGACTGCACGCTCTACAAGGTCATGTAAGGTTTCTACTTTATCTGCTGTTACCGTCTGACCGTCTTTAATGACGCTTTCTACATACCCGTAAAAATTACCGTTTTTACTGCGCTCGAATACCGCGAGTGCTTTGGGTGCTGAACTTTGTTTAATATCGGTTTCGAGTATCCAGCGAAAATCTAAATCAACATACTCACGGTTACCTGTTTTAATTAGTAAACGCTCAACCTCATCTTTTTCAAATTTAGAAACATCAATACCGGTTGCCGCTAAACGCGACTTAGGTACCAATTCACGGTCATAAATTTCACCAATAACGGTTTGCTTCGCAATTGAGCCTTCAAGCTCATACTGCATAACTTGAGATGGCCAAAAAAAGCTTAACCCCTTCCATGCAATCATGGCGAGTAAACCAATTACTGAAATTAAACTGATGCTGACAGCACCACCGGTCATCCAAATCCAAGGAGAACCAGACCTAAACCACTGCTTTACCATGTCGTGTTTCTCCACTTACATTGAGCTGTATTTTTCACGCAGCTGCTGACGAACAAACTCAGCAACGGTGTTGAAAATAAAGGTGAATATGAATAATACAAAGGCGGCTAAGAATAGAATTCGGTAATGCGAACTCCCTACTTCCGACTCTGGCATTTCGACGGCGATATTAGCGGCTAAAGTACGCATGCCTTGGAAAATACTCCAATCCATAATCGGGGTATTACCGGTAGCCATAAGTACAATCATAGTTTCGCCTACGGCACGGCCTAATCCCATCATTACCGCAGAGAAAATACCTGGGCTGGCGGTTAGTAACACCACGCGAATTAGCGTTTGCCACTGCGTTGCACCTAACGCTAACGAGCCATTTGATAAATGCTTAGGCACACTAAATACCGCATCTTCGGCAATTGAGAAAATAGTGGGAATAACCGCAAAGCCCATCGCAATACCTACTACTAATGAATTACGCTGATCGAAGGTCATGCCTAATTCATTGGTTAGGTATTGACGCACATTGCCATCAAACATCCATAGTTCGATACTTTCGCTCATCGCAAACGACAACCAACCAATAAATAACACCACAGGTATTAGTAAAATTGAATGTGAACCTTCAGGAATTTTATGGCGAATAACCGCAGGTAATTTAGTCCAGCCTAACGCCGTTGCTAAAATACCTAATGGCAGTAACACCAGTAAACCAACAATAGCCGGCAAGTGCTCTTCAATTAAAGGCGCTAACCACAAGCCAGCTAAAAAGCCTAGAATAACCGTTGGTAGAGCTTCCATTATTTCTACCGTCGGCTTAACCACGCGACGCAATTCGCTCGACATAAAATAAGCAGTATAAATAGCGGCTGATATAGCAATAGGTACTGCAAATAACATCGCATAAAGCGCTGCTTTTAAAGTACCAAATGAAATAGGTACTAGTGAAAATTTCGATTCAAAATCATCACTGGCAGAAGTAGATTGCCAAATATAGCCGGGTTCAGGGTAGCCTTCGTACCACACTTCTTGCCAAAGCGCTGACCACGTTACTTCTGGGTGCTCGTTATGAATTTCTAAAACCGTTAGCTTGTTATCAGCTAAAATTAGCGCCGCATTTGAACGCGGAGCAATAGCAAATTGTTCAATTGCACCGTCACTGACTTTACCTTGCCATAACTTTGCTTCGCTGGTTGTGTAATAAAGCCCTAATTCACCATTTTGACCGGTTGTAAAAAAGGTGCGACGGTAAAACTCGGTAAAAATATTCAGCTTACTTTGCTTAGTCGTTTCAAATGAACGGATTTTTTGAAACTCACGTCCTGAATCTGTATTGATTTCAAACCACTGCGATATTTCACCATTATCATTGGCCAACATCAGTGAGTTTGCACCCGCCAATAATTGCGATGACACTATATTGGCGTTTTCTTCATTGGCAGATAATAATTGAATTTGCTCAACTTCACTTGGGTAGCGAGTATCGAATACATAAATTTGATTAGCTGAACGAACAAAGGTACGGGTGGTATCTGGCGACATTAATAGCTCATCTACGCGACCATCAACGTTAAGTTCAGTGCGTTCCACTTGCCACTCAACTTCACCAGTAAACATGTTTTCTTCGGCTACAAAGCTACTAAATACCACTCGTTTATCGGCGGTAAGTGCCACCACGGCTGTTTTGTCTTCATAATGGCTAAAGGCAAAACGCTTAATAGCGGCACCTTGCTCATCAACTTCGAGTGCCATTTCCCCCAGTGGATAACCTAAACGCGGGGTTAATTTACGTTCATTATTAGGGAAGGTAACTAAAAACTTAGGTGCGACAATAGTCACGGTGCCGTTTTCTAGGCCATACGCATAATGCCCTTGAAAAGGAGCACTATTTGCAAAGCTGGTTACCTGCGCGGGTAAAGTGGCATTAAGTGTTTTTAGTTTTTTACCAAACTGTGCTTTATCAACACTATAGAAGTTAACTTGACCTTGATTATCAAGTAAGTAAGCAACCTCAGTTTGCTCTTCAACACCAAGCCCTACTATTTGCTCAGTATTAGCAACATTAAAGCTAGCGCGCTTTTCAACTTTGGCTGACTCAAAAATAGGCTGCACTACATAAAGAAGGTAAAAAAAGATTAATAGCAGTGCTATTAATACCATTATACCGCCTGCGGTTATGCCAAACTTAGCAAACCGGTCTTTAAATAGACGGCTTCGATCCGTATTAAAAGTCGGTTTATTCGGATTTGAAGTCATCAAAACACCCTTATATCTTAACGTTGGGCGCATTATATTTCATCAAAGTGACAGTAATGTTACAGTCGTAATAATTCTTTACTTATACAGAGTCTGTTCATCTTTGCAGATTAAATTTTCAGCTTTATGAGCGGATTTTAGGCTAAATTGCGATTTTAAATAATATTAAAGTATTGTTTGTAGTAGTAATTGTATTTATTTATGCGTTATTAATGAACTAAATCAATTATTAATTGGACAAACTATTTATCCAAGACAATACTCAATGGGCATCTAATATAACAACAATAAAGTAACCTCTTAAGCTGTAACAATCCTTTTGTGGTTAGCTTTTACATACATTTAGAATCACATACATTAGATCGCATCACTTAATGCCTATGCATTTATTTTTTTCATTTGGGCTTAAAAAAGAGAACTATTATGAAGCAGTTGGTAATAACTATTTTAGGGGAAGATCGCCCCGGTTTAGTAGAAAGTATTTCATCGGTTATATTGGAAAACCACGGCAATTGGTTAAGCAGTAATTTAAGTCACTTACTCGGTCACTTTGCAGGCATCATTCAAGTTGAAGTAGCTGAAGAGCATTTACAGACATTTCAAGATGCGCTTAACGGGCTTCCTAAGTTAGATGTTCGTATTGAAAAGGGTAACATTGAAATTGAGCCTGTAGAGCTGGAGCAACTTAATTTTGTGATTACCGGTAATGATCGCCCAGGTATAGTGCAAGAGCTGGCAAGTGTTATTCGCCATAAAGGCGCGAATATTACAAACTTAAATTCTAGGCAGCAAAGTGCGCCAAACTGGGGAGTGCCTATATTTAGTGCCGTTGCCACCGTGAGCTTACCTAACGGACTGAATAAAGAAGAGGTTATTAACGCACTTGAATCAATTACTAGCGACTTAGTGGTTGATATAGAACAAAGTTAAATTTGCTTTATAATTCAAAACACAAAAAAGGCGCTAACTATAGCGCCCTTTTTATGAGTAACTCTTAAAACTACATATCAGCATGACGATTAATACTTTGCATCATTTGCTTCAAACCTTGCTCTTCTAATTCATGAAGCTGATTTAACTTTTCTTGCGCCTCGGGCGATTGAGCCTTATCCGATAAGTAACTATAAACATCCAGCACTTTTTGATGCTGCGTAGATAAGTATTCTTGAATCGCTTGTGCATTAAGATCTTGGTCTCGGTCTAAATCAGTAAATTGAACAATCTCGTTATTTTCTAAAAAGTATTCATAACAGTAGGTGTTTAAGGTATTAATTTCGCTGATTGCCTTGAATCCAATTAAATCCTCTGCGAGCTTTTTTTCATAATCAACACAATAATCAGCCAGCGCCACATTTCGCTCACCCATTAACTCCCTAACACTAAAGAAATTAGCCGCCATTTGTGTATGAAATTGAACGGTCCAATCGAACACTTCTTGAATTGTTTTTACTTGCATGTGCGTTCCTTACTTTTTAACCCTAATGATTAAATAGATGCGTGAATCATGCCAATAAAAAACACAATAAAATCAGTAGATAAAGAAAAGGTTGCCTAACTTGTACTGATATTTTCAGTACAAGTTACACAACCAATGTAAATATTATAGGTTTCGCTTTCGCCACAATAAATACACCGCAGGCAACACCAGCAGTGTTAAAATAATAGCACTGAACATACCACCGACCATAGGTGCCGCTATACGGCTCATTACTTCACTCCCCGTGCCGGTGCCATATAATACAGGTAATAGGCCAATTACTATGGTTGCTACCGTCATCATTACCGGGCGAACACGTAAACCGGCGCCTTCTAATATGGCATGCTTAAGCTGCTCAATACTCAAGCTTTTTCCCACTTGAGAAGCGGCCTCTACCTGCGCTTTATAAGCTTGGTTTAAATACACCAACATTATAACGCCAATTTCAACAGCTACCCCTGCAAGGGCAATAAAGCCGACCCCCACAGCAACAGAGAAGTTAAAGCCTTCTAAGTACATTAGCCAAATGCCACCTATCATTGCTAGTGGTAAAGTCGCCATAATGATAAATACCTCGGTGAAGCTTCTAAAGTTAAGATAAAGCAGCACTACAATAATGGCTAAGGTTAACGGCAACACATAACTCAGTTTAGCTTTAGCGCGCTCCATGTATTCGTATTGCCCAGCCCAAGTTATAGAGTATCCAGCAGGTAAAATAAGCTGCTCATTCAATAATTGTTGAGCATTTGCTACATAGCTACCAATATCAGTATCTTTAATATCAATAAAGCTCCAACCATTTAAACGGGCATTTTCACTTTTTATGCCAGGCGGACCATCACTAATAAATACATCCGCCACATCAGCAAGTGCAATTCGTTGCCCCGTTGGAGTAACTATAGGTAAAAGCATCAGTTCTTCGGGGGAGTCACGGTACGCTTGCGGATAACGAATATTAACCGGGTAGCGCTCTTGACCCTCAACCGTTTCAGTCACGTTCATGCCACCAATAGCGGTTGCGACTACTTGTTGCACATCAGCAATATTTAAACTGTAGCGCGCTGCTTTTTCACGGTTAATATCTACCTTAATATAACGCCCACCCGCTACACGCTCTGAGTAAACAGACGCCGTACCGGGAAGATCTTTAAGTAATATCTCTATTTGTTGACCTATTTTTTGAATCTCATTCAAATTTGGCCCCGCTACTTTTATACCCACAGGGGTTTTAATCCCTGTAGCCAACATATCTATCCGCGTTTTAATTGGCATTACCCAAGCGTTAGTCAGCCCAGGAAACTTAACTAAAGCATCCAGCTCTTGTTTGAGTTTTTCAGTGGTCATGCCTTCGCGCCACTGATCTTTAGGCTTAAACTGTATGAAGGTTTCAATCATGGTCAGTGGTGCCGGATCAGTTGCCGTTTCCGCTCGTCCAATTTTACCAAATACGGTTTTCACCTCGGGCACAGTGGCAATCAATTTATCGGTTTGCTGCAATAGCTCGCGCGCCTTACCTATTGAAATTCCTGGATAAGTAGTCGGCATATACATCAGATCCCCCTCATCAAGAGGTGGAATAAATTCACTGCCTATTTTATTTATCGGATAAAAGCCCATTAAAGTGATAACTAGCGCAATCAGCAAGGTACTTTTCGGAAATTTTAATACTAGATTTAACAGCGGCTTATAACTATTTACCAGTAAACGGTTAACTGGATTTTTATTTTCAGATATCACCTTACCGCGAATAAAGTACCCCATCAGTACGGGTACTAAGGTAATTGCTAAGCCGGCAGAGGCCGCCATTGCATAGGTTTTTGTGTAAGCCAATGGCGCAAACATTCGTCCTTCCTGAGCTTCTAAAATAAATACCGGCATAAAGCTCACTGTAATTATTAATAAGCTAAAAAATAACGCAGGCCCTACTTCACTGGCAGAATCAATCACCACTTGCCAACGGTTTTCATCTGTTAGCGGTTTTTTCTCCATGTGCTTGTGCATGTTTTCAATCATCACAATCGCACCATCGGTCATAGCACCAATCGCTATAGCAATCCCGCCTAATGACATGATATTGGCGTTAATCCCCTGCCAATACATCATAATAAAAGCGGTGAGTATGCCTAACGGTAAGGTAATAATAGCCACCAGCGATGAGCGTACATGAAATAAAAACACCACACACACTAAAGCCACTACAATAAGTTCTTCCGTCAATTTAGAGGTGAGGTTATCAACTGCGTCTTTTATTAAGTGAGAGCGATCGTACACAGGTACAATTTCAACCCCCTCTGGTAGCCCTTTTTTAAGAGACTCCAATTTAGCTTTGACGAGTTCTATGGTTTTTTGGGCGTTTTCACCAAAGCGCATAACCACTACGCCACCAGCCACTTCGCCTTCGCCGTTAAGCTCGGCAACACCACGGCGCATTTGAGGACCTAAACGCACATTAGCAACATCACGTAACTGTAGTGCAGTACCGTTAGCGTTTATACCTAAAGGAATCGCTTCTAAATCAGCCACACTTTTTACATAACCAGTGCTGGTAACCATGTATTCGGCTTCTGCCATTTCAACAACTGATGCCCCCATTTCTTGGTTGCCTTGCTTAATGGCAGTTTGAATAAGGCTTAGCGGAATACCATAAGCACGTAACTTATCGGGCTGTACGTTAACTTGGTATTGTTTCACCATGCCACCTACTGATGCTACTTCGGATACACCAGGCACAGTTTGCAGTTCAAACTTTAAAAACCAATCTTGTAAACTGCGTAGCTGGCTTAGGTCATGCTTACCTGTGGTATCAGTGAGTGCATATAAATACACCCAACCAACTCCTGTGGCATCGGGGCCAAGCTCTGCAATTGCCGTATTGGGTAAACGCGCAGATACTTGACTTAAATATTCTTGAACACGACTTCGCGCCCAGTATAAATCGGTGTCTTCGTCAAAAATAACGTACACGTAGGAGTCACCAAAAAACGAAAAACCGCGTACTGTTTGCGCCCCTGGTACCGATAACATCGCCGTGGTTATAGGAAATGTGACCTGATCTTGCACTACTTGCGGCGCTTGCCCAGGGTAAGATGTTTTAACAATAACCTGTACATCAGATAAATCGGGTAAGGCATCTACTGGGGTGTTTTTTACAGCATACAAGCCGCCACCAATAAGTATTGCGGTCAGTAACAGTACAAAAAAACGATTAACAACAGACCAGCGAATAATTGCAGTAATCATAACCACTCCTACTCGTGCTGACTGTGCATAGCATGCACAGAAGTCATTGTATGGATCACAAACTCACCTTGCTCAATACTAAAGGTAAATGTAACTTCATCATTTAGCTTAAACGCCTCAATGGTTACATTTTTTGCTAACACAAAGTCCATAGTTGCAGGTCCGCGCCCCCACTTTTCAATCGCCTCACGGCTAATATTCATAACCCGTGTGCTAGGGTCTATGCTATTAATCACTCCATTCACAGTAGCCATACTTGGGGCACTATCACTCATTGTCATGGTGCTGTGCGAAGGGGCTTGCATACGCTTAAAGTCAGAGCTTTTACTCGACTCTGAATCAATTAAAAACTGCGCAGAAGTAACCACTTCATCTTCAGCCATAACACCCGATAAAATCTCAGTATGAGTCGCATCGCTTCGCCCTAAGGTTACTTCAACCGATTTAAAACGCCCCTCACCAAGCGCAATTACAATGCGGTTTTGGCTACCAGTGCGAATAACCGCCTCTTTAGGCACAATTAACTGCTTTTCAGCTTTTTGGCTATGAATACTCACTTGCGCAAACATATTTGGTTTTAACTGATGACCTTCGTTATTAAAGCGCAAACGCACTCGTAAAGTACGATTTTTAGCATCTAAAGTAGGGTAAATATAATCCACTTGCCCTTGCCAACGTTGACCACTTAAATAATCGAGTGTCATGGTTACCGGTAAGCCAACACGAATAAGTTCTGCTTGGCGTTCAAATACCTCAGCCTCAACCCACACTTCGTCAAGCTGAGCAATACTCATCATTGATGTATCTGGTTTAACGTAAAACCCTTCACGAATATTAAGCTCATCAACAACGCCGCCTTGGCGAGAATAAAAAGTAATGTTTTGTAGCACTTGCTGACTTTTTTGTAAGCGTGAAATAAAACCCTCAGACACATTAAGCGATTTTAAACGTGCTTTAGCCGCCCGAATTAACACCGGATTATTGCGCTTTAACGCTAAAACAAACTCTTCTTGGGCATTGACTAATTGCGGTGAATACAAGGTATAAAGTGACTCATCTTGTTTAACCTGATCGCCTGCTGCCTTCACATATAATGTCTCTACCCAGCCCTCTACCCGCGGATGAATATGAATGAGCTGGTCTTGGTTATACTGTACATAGCCTACCGTGTTGACTTCATTTTCCAGCGCTGCAAACTCCACCGGTGCCGTGCGTACACCTAAGTTATTGATCACGGTAGGTGAAATTTTAACACTGCCGGGGCCTTCATTTACATCACTGTCTGACTCTTCATAAACAGGCACTAAATCCATACCCATAGGTGATAAACCCGGTTCATCACGACGATAATTACTGTCCATTGGTGCCACCCAATAAAGCGGCTCTTTTTTACTACTGGTTTTGTCATTGCTTGGCATAGTGTGCTCAGCTGGCAAGCTCAATAACACCCCGGCCGTCAGCGATGCACTGCATATAGCCACCAATGACAATTTTAAATTAGTATTCATAGGTTAGCTCCTGTTGTGTTAAGTTCTTTAAGCTGGCGTCATCAGCACTGGCGTAATAATTTAACCGTGCAATAATAATTTTTTGATCAACGTGAATATTAAGTGCGTCTATTTTGGCATTTAATTCGCTGATCCGCGCTTGCATCACATCCGAAAAATTACCATCATCGCGGGTGTAGGCATTAAGGGTCGCTTGGGATTGCTCGGCCATTTGCGGCAATAATTTAGTTTTATAGAGCGCTGCTCGCTGACTTAATCGTGTTAGTTGGCTGACTTCCTTAAAGTACATTCCTTTTAGCTTTTTAAGGGCAATTAATTTTTGTGTTTTTGCCTCTTCGCTATCAGCAACAGCGGCATTAACGAGTTGGTCTTGGCGATTATCGGTAAATAGCGGTAAATCTATACTCACTCCTACAGAGAAAAGGTCGGCTCGCGAGCCCCCCATTGGCATATCATCGCGATAACCATATCCCATATTCACACCAATTTGCGGTTTATAGCCTTGCTCAGCCACACTGATTTGAGTTTGCTTTGCCTCTATTGCATTATCAATCGCCATAATAGCGGGGTGCTTTAATAGCAATGCCATTAATTGCTGAAACTCTAATTCCGTGTAGTTTTTTAACGCTGAAACCTGTGAAAAGTCCTCACCAACAGGCTGGCTTAGCATGTCGATGGGCAACCATTGTGTTAACCGCTTTTTAGCACCTTGTAGCTGTTGATCAAGTTGCATTAATTTATCTTCAAGGCGGGTTAGCTCTAATTGCGCACGAATAATATCTTGTTGGCGTGTTTTACCCACCGAGCTTACATAACTTGATTCGGTAATATCGATTAACTGAGTAAACAACACTTTGTCCTGCTCAATAAGCGCAACAGTTCGCTGCGCTCTGTAAGCATTGAGCCATGACTCGGTCACTGTGGTTTTTACCTGCGCAAGTCTGTCTTTACGGAGCCAAGGCTCTGCCGCAGCCGACTGAGACAGTGCCTTTTGCTGCAATGCTAAACTATCGCCCCGGCTTAACGACTGGCTAATTCCTACTTTAAATTGGGTCATATTTTCTTGATCAAAAGCATAACCATTGGTTGGTAGGTTCATTAGTCCTAGCGTGAGTACCGGATCAGGTAAGGTACCTGCGGCAATACTTTTTGCTTCAATTGATGCTTGTTTTTGTTTGCTGGCTTTAAGCCAAGGCTCATGGTTTAAGGCATAGTTAATTGCCTCATTTAAACTCAGTTCAGCACTGTGTACAGAGACACTAATGCTCAATAAGCTGCTCACACAAACGGCTTTTAATACTGCGAAGTGATTCATCACTTGCTCCACTTAAATTTAAAAAATAAAAAACGATTAAATTTTTAAGCAGATAGATGACAAAAAGCTAAATGGCTAGATTTTGAATACACCTATCCTGCGGTTATGCAGGCATAGGAGGACGATAAAGAGATCGTGCAAAATTAGGTTGGCGCTGCATGACAGCAAGGTGCACTTTTTCAGAGGGTAATTTGGAAGCTATAAATAGCGAGTTTACATGCAAGGCCGAATGCGAATTACAAGCACTCATTGGGCAACTGCAATCTTGGGTTAACGTGCTTTGCTCACTACAGCAATCCATAGACATGGTTGTTGTATCAGCGTCGTCACTCATTGCCATTTCACTATGCTGCATGGGTTGCCATGTTCATATGCGGCACATCACATACCATAGATACAGACGCAACAGCTTGACCCACAAAAGTGAGTAACAAAGTTAGCGTGAGTAAAATACAGTAAATACGTTGCAATGAATTAACCTAAAAATAAATAAACATTTAAAGTTTATGGTAACTGGCTTTAAAACTCAATCATTAACTGGTTTTTACCACTGGCTTTATCAAGCTACTAGCCGCAATAGCGAACAGGCAATAGCTGGTAAAATACCAAAAACCAGTACCAAACTCAGCATGCATATTAAGTAAGTCTTCTGAGTTCGCGTTTGCATTACCAGCCATGTAAGCCACGATTAATGCAATAACAAACACATCCACCATACTCCATTTACTTAAGCCAATTATCACTTTACCAAGCTTGTACTTAAACGAAGTCTCCTTCAGTGCACAATAAAACAATTGAAGCAACAGCTTAATAGTTGGGATCACTATTGAAAAAAACGCCACTAATATCGCCACTAAGTAGTTTTTGTTATCGGCCAGTTCGTTAACGGTGCCCCAAATACTACGCGTTTTTTGATAAGCGCTGATCTCACCTTCAAGTTTGTCTAACCCCAACATACTCGAGACCATCATTAGCATATTACGGGTGTTTTGATTTCCTTCATCTGCCAGCATTTCAATACCGGCTTGAGCAAGTTTAGATTTATCAATTTTGCCTTCCATACTCAGCACTGGCTGGGTCACCCCGGGAATTAATAAAGCTAAGGCAATTAAAATAGTCGTGATAGGTAAAAATAAACGCATGGTGTAATACTAAGTAAAATCAATATGTGCCAATCATACCCAAACGTTTTGCGTTAGTCTGCTCAATAATGGTGGCTAATAACTCATCCGCATATTGGCGTGCATCTAACATGGCTGTATACACCAGCTCTATATTTGATGCAGGTCGAATAGTCTCTAACAACTTTTTAGCCAATTGCCAATTATCTTCCTCTACCGCTTTTATTAAATGTAAAGAATGACCCATCATGCCTTCAAAACTTAATAGTGCACCAGATAACTCAGCCCCTAAACTAAACTCTTTGGCAATAGCTTCCAGTTCCATATCTAAAATAGCATCAAGCACCGACATCAAGCCGACTAAATAGCCTTGCTCTGCAATGACTTTTCCGCCTGGTTCTAAAATTATTTGCATAAACTGCGCTCGACATAAGCCTAAACGAGTAAGTTCACTGGGCTTGTCTGAGCCAAGTTCGCTTAGCGCCAATACTCGTACAAACTTTCTAATAGAATCTTCCCCTAAATAAACAACCGCCTGAGGAATAGACGTTATCACTAAATTTTTATTAGCAGAGCGAGTATTCACTAGTTTTAGGACGCGTGCAGTCAAACCGACATCTTTAGAAATGCGTTGATTAATTTCATTAAAGTCTAAATCTGTGCGGGATGTGCAACGCAGTAAGTCTAAAACAGCCATTTTTAGAGGTTCGATACTGTTGTAACTTAACATTTCCGGATGTGCAAAAAAGAACCCTTGAAAGTAATCGCATCCAGCCTCTTTAAGCTGCCTAAATTCATCATAGGTTTCAATTCGCTCAACCACTATTTTAATATTAGGAAAATTGCGTTTGAGCTTTTTCAGCAACATGCTGGTTTTTATTACAGGTTCTTCAACTTCAAGCTTAATATAATCAACCAAACTGAGTAATGGTTGCCATTTTTTATGTGAGTCGTAGTCATCTAACGCAAATACATACCCTGCTTTTTTTAACTCTATCACTCTCTCAACAACAAGCTCTATATTTTCAGTACGCTCAACAATTTCAATTACAGTATTCTCAGGCTGTAATAATTTAGGCAAATCCTCTAAAAGCCCCTCGCTCGATAAATTAATAAACGCAGTTTGATTGAGCGCCAGCTTTTCCACCCCAACCAGCATTAACGCATTAAAAAAAAGTCGCCCAGTGGCCTGCCCGTCGGTTGTTCCCGCAGGAAAGGCATTATTAACTGAATCTCGATAGAGCAATTCATAAGCAAAAATACTTTTATCACCGTCAAAAATTGGTTGCCTAGCAATATATTGAGTAACCAAAATAGATGAATTTTTTACCTCTAGATTATTTGGCATTAATCTTCCTACTTAACAGTGATGTCATCATTATTTTTTATTATTTAACCAGTATAGTGAAACTTTAAAGACTTGCTGCAATTTTAATTAGATTAAAAACAAACAAATAAGACTAAATTTATAACCCTAGAGCAGAATTATTAGTATCCTCATTTTTTATAGGGTTTTTGAGTTTACAACTGCTCTAAGCATACCCAAAGGTTATGGTTATAAGGTATAATGCGATTATTAATTTTTTATAAACTCACAAAAAAGAGTCCCTTATATGAGCATTGAACAAGCCTTAATAGAACGTAGCAGTAACCAATGTGAACTCTGCGCAGCAACAGACGACCTAACTGTATACGAAGTTCCTCCTGTTACCGAAGCTCATTCAGATAAATGTATCTACACCTGTCAAACATGTAAAGATCAAATTGAAGGCAATAGCGATTTAACCCCGACCCATTGGCATTGCTTAAATGACAGTATGTGGAGTCAAACACCTGCGGTACAAGTTGTTGCTTATCGCATGCTGACTCAGTTAGCAGCTGATAACGGATGGGCACAAGACGCGCTAGATATGATTTACCTTGAAGAAGGCACATTAACATGGGCGCAGCAAGCGCTTGCTGAAGATGATGATATTAAACACATTGATAGCAATGGTGTAGTACTACAAGCTGGCGACACCGTCACGTTAATAAAAGATTTAGATGTGAAAGGTAGCAGCTTAACAGCAAAGCGCGGTACAGCCGTGCGCAATATTGGCTTAACTAGCAACCCTGAACACATTGAAGGGCGTGTTGATGGACAACGTATTGTTATTTTAACTAAATACGTAAAAAATAAGTAACAAACTAAGGCGCGTAGCGCCTTTTTTTATATCTCGACTTTCATTATTTGCTCTATTTGCTAGTTAAGCAATGATTAAGCAATTCAACCGTATGCTAGCGACCTTATACCATACTCCATCAAGGAACTCTTATGTTCTCATCTAAGCCAAATTCAATGTTAAAGTCGATTGCAGGCTTGTGTTTTATATCAAGTGGCACACTTATGCTGAGCGCATGTAACGATGACGCAGCGCAGCAAAATAGTGCTGTGGCGCAAACAATGACCACCTTACCTGTGCAAGTTAGTTACTTAGATCGCAGCCTAATTGCGCCTAATTCACAGCTAACCGTTACCTTGGTTGATGTGTCAAAAATGGATGTGGCAGCAACCGTTATTTCTGAGCAGGTAATTGATTTAGTAGGCGCACCGCCTTATAAAGTAGAGCTTGAGTATAACCTTGAAAAGATTGACCCAACTCACCGCTATAGCGTGCGTGCAACCATTAATAATCAAGGGAAATTAATTTACACCAGTACAACCAGTAACTCGCCTTTTGCTGATACTAGCTCATCTGAACCTTTAGAGATTATTGTTTCAAAAGTAGCGCCAAAGCCAGACGTTGATTTAGTAAATACCTACTTCAAAGCAGTTTCAATCGACGGCAACCCCGTTGTAGTGAATACCAAAGAACCATTTATTCAATTTAATAGTGACAACACTGTGCACGGCTTTTTAGGGTGCAATAACTTTAATGGCGGTTATGAAGTATCGAAGCAAATGGTTACTTTTACCCAGTTAGCAACCACGCAAAAAATGTGTCATGACAATATGGAACAAGAAAGCGCAATGGCAGGTGTGCTGCAAGCAGCATCGCAATGGCAAATTAACGGTGAAAAGTTAGTATTACAAAATGAGGCAGGCAAACAACTTGCAACCTTTAACGCTGTTTACTTTTAATTAAGCGTAACGATACTCCGCATCTAAGTAGATCAGTATAAAGCCCGGTTAAACTGGGCTTTTTTATTTTTATTCGGCGACTAACTGCTCGCTACGGTAAAAGCCACCTGGCTTACTCAACAAACTTACTAGTTCAGGCAACACGTCATCCATTGCTTGCTTTAATTTCCATGGTGGGTTTATTACTATCATTCCAGAGGCGGTCATACCATGTACTTCTGTATCTGCTTCAGTACCTAATTCAAATAATTGAATATTTCTAATTCCCGCGTCAATTAATCCCTGCTCCATAGTATCAATACGTTCTCTGTCTACAACCGGATACCAAATCATGTAAGTCCCTGTCGCGAAGCGCTGATGGGCTTTTACAATGGTTTGTACTACCGTGTTGTAATCGTCTTTTATTTCATAAGGTGGGTCTATTAACACGCAGGCTCTGCGTGAAGCTGGCGGTAATAAACCAATTAAGCCCGCAAACCCATTTTCGCCGCGCACCCGAATAGAGCGTTTACCTTGCATGTTTTCTTCAAGTAATACCAAATCTCGCGGATGCAACTCAAAAAACCAGCCCTTATCTTGACGGCGTAAAAAGTGCTCGGCTATTTTTGGTGAGCCTGGGTAAAACGTCAGAGACGAACTCTCATTAAAAGATTTTATTAACTCAATGTAGTCATTTAGTGCGCTATGCTGACTAGTATGTTGCCACAGTTTTTCAATACCGTCTTGGTACTCTTGGGTTTTTTGCGCGTCTGGTGCTGCCAGTTCAAAAAAACCAGCCCCCGAATGCGTATCAATATAGTCAAGCGGCTTATCTTTTATAGTTTGATAACCCAGCACTTGCGCTAGTACTAAATGTTTAAGTACATCGGCAGGGTTACCCGCATGAAAGGAGTGTCTGTAACTAAGCATTATTTATTTTCGCCATACGCTATTTAATAAAATTAGTGAACCATAAAGCACACTACTTTGGCAATCGATACCAGCTTTAGCTAGTGTTTACGTGAACCATTTATGAATGAAAAAGCCAATAGCATGAATTATCCCTTAACATAGAATAAAAATCACCTAAAACCAGCGTAAATGCTGGCAAATAAACACACTTTGCTTTACATTTGCATGACATTAATTACAGTTATATGAGCGCATTTATGAACAACAATACTCTTCAACAACTCGAACAACTGATCGACCAACTAATTACCCGTAATAATCAGTTGCAAACTGATATTTCAGAGCTTAAAGAACAAAATAGTAAACTGCTTGATGAAAATGAATTATTACAGTTAGAGGCTCTCGAAAACGAAGAAAAGCAAAAAGATGCAAGCACCACCTTGTCATCATTATTAGATAAATTACAAAGCGCACAACAGGCAAGCTAATGTCTGAGCTGCAAAACCAGCGAGTCACTGTTGAATTGCTTGGGAAAGAGCAGCAATTTGCTTGTCCGGCTGGGCAAGAAGAGGCACTAAAAGCGGCCGCTAAAAATTTGAATGATTTAGTTGAACAAATGAAACAACGTTCAACGGTCAGAAACGATCAAAAAGCATTATTAATGGCTGCGTTGAACTTAAGCCACGAATTGCTTGAAGCAAAAACGCAAAAATCAGTTGAACTTGAACATCAAGATCAACTGATTGATAAGCTGAGTCAGTACTTAAGCTCGAACCCTGAGCACATTAAATAAAAGCGCATTTTGCGCTTTTATTGTTTTTACCGTCAAAATACAGCTAGAGAAAAGATGAAACCATTTTTAACTAAAGCTCAAAAAATAGGTAAGTGCTTACTGCCTTTAATCGGCCTATTTATACATACAAAAAGCAATGCAGCAGTTGAGTGGCAATCGTTATCGGCTAATATTCAATTTATCCAGCAGCCAGATAGGTTACGTTTTTACGACTCTAATCAAGTGTTAATTCAGGGCAGTGAATGTGCCTTACTGGTAGATGCCAGTGGTAACTTTGCAGCAGTAGAACAACTGGTTACCGAACTAAAACAACAGCTAAAGACGCCTTTATGTTACTTGGTTGCAACTCATTTTCATGACGATCACTTGCTGGGCATGGCGGTTATGCAGCATTACTTCCCAGACGCAAAACTGATTACTCACCAACAAGTCGCTAACGATTTTTCCCGTTATCAGCAAGCATTAACAGACAAGCTAGAGGGGTTCGAGAAAAGCATTGAGCTGAGCTATCAGCGATTAGCCACCTTACCCGATGCTGAGCAAACTCAATGGCGAGAAAAGCTCACTCGCGCTAAAACACGCTTATTTCGCTGGCAAGGCTATCAACTAACACCACCAAAAATGAGTATTAGTGAATCTAAAACATTAGATTTAGGTGGCTATACGCTCACTATAAGCCCGCATCAGGCACATACTAATGGCGATTTAACATTACTTGCCGACAAGGGTAAAACCTTAATAGGTGGTGATATAATTGACTGGCTACCCTACCCAGGGCATGGCGAGCTTAAGCAATGGCAAAACTTATTAAAAAAATATATAAATAATAATACGCTGTCACTTTTTATTCCTGGGCATGGCAATTTGGTAGATAAAGTTAAATTAAAACAATCACTCACGTTTTTTAGAAGCAATTACGGAGCATGCTAAAAACAACCCCGACGCCAATATTGAGCAATTACAAAAAAACTTTCCAAGTGAAGCTCTAAAACCTTATCAACAAGAACCACTTGATATAAAATCAAGTCACTTGTTTTTGCAATCGGGATTACTTCGCGCTAAAAACAGCCAATAACTGAACACAATGGATTGTGTTAAAATATGGAAATATATTTTTTAAAAAGGAACAAAATGCGTCACTTGATCTTATGCTTTGCCATTGTATTGCTATGTAGCTGTAAAACCACACAGCCAGAGATCATTGCGCCTGTAGCCCCTGCACCTGTAGAACAAAAAGCCGCACAATCAAACACGCCAACCTCTACAAACACCAACAAAGTTATTAATAAAAAAACAATACCTAAAGCCCTAAAAGTGACTCAACCGACTGACTTATGGGCACATATTGCTGATAACTTACATTTACCGGTTGAGCAAAATCAGGCGTTAAAAAAACGCATTAACTGGTATTTAAAACAGCCGAATTATTTAAAAATAGTGTCTCGCCGTGCAGAGCCTTTTTTATATCATATCGTAAAAAAAGTAGAGCAAAAGCAGCTCCCCATGGAACTGGCATTACTGCCATTTGTAGAAAGTGGCTTTAGGCCTACCGCCCGCTCAAGTGAGCACGCTGTGGGTGTGTGGCAACTGGTTGCAGCAACCGCGCATCATTTTGGGGTTAAATCTGATCAATGGTACGACGGACGCCAAGATGTATTGGCCTCAACCGATGCGGCACTTGATTACTTAAGCTATTTACATAAGCGTTTTGATGGTAATTGGCTGCATGCACTTGCTGCCTATAATACCGGTGAAGGTCGAGTTAAGCGCGCTATAAAACGCAATCAAAAACGAGGTAAATCAACTGACTTTTGGGCACTAACCCTACCAAATGAAACAGCTGACTATGTACCAAAACTATTAGCACTAAGCTATTTAGTAAAACACCCTAAGGCAAAGTTTAAACGCCCAAAGCTTCCTTATAAAGCACTGACTACCTCGTTAAATGTGGCAAAACAGTTTGATTTTTCAATTATGGCCAAGCTCTCTGGTATGGGTGCAAAACAGCTACATGCTCTTAATCGAGGCTATTTAAAAAACCAAAGCTCACCCCATGGCCCGCACACTTTGCTACTCCCTATTGAGCAACAAGCTTTATTAAAAAACCGCTTTTTTAAAGCCAATTTTGCAGGGGAATACATAGTCAAAAAAAATGACACGCTATACGGTATTGCTAGGCATTTTGGCTTGCCCTTAAAAGTACTAAAACAGCTCAATAATAAGCAAAATAACTTTATTGGCGTTGGCGAAAAACTTGTTTTAGGGGAGCCGCAAACTTTGCCTGAGTCGCTCACTATTAACTATAAAATAAGTCCTTACTTAGAACAAAAAGAGCAAATCATTCCAACCATCGAGGTAGATTACCACGTAAAACCCGGTGATAACCTTTGGAATATAAGTCAGTTATACGGCGTTGCTCATAGCGATTTAGCGCGTTGGAATAAATTATCTGCCTCAAGCGTATTAAAACCTGGGACTCAGTTGGTTTTATTTATACCTCAAGCCGCTACGCCAAAAACTACACCGGCGAAAAAAGACCTGTTACTCGACTTACAAAATACATTAAATCATCCACGTTAAGTTTCTAAAGCGCAGTATTTCGCGTAAAATTGCCTTTAATTAATTTAAAACTCAAAGAGACAAGCATGCAAATCAGTAAAAATTCGGCCGTTGAATTTCATTACACCCTAAGCGAAGCGGGTGAACAAATCGAAAGCAGCCTAAACGACGCGCCATTAAGTTATATTCACGGCAGCGAAGGCATGCTACCCGGTTTAGAAACCGCACTTGAAGGTAAAGCCGCTGGTGATAAATTTAGCGTTACGTTATCTCCAAGTGAATCATACGGTGAGCGTGTTGATGACTTAATTCAGCGCATTCCGCTTAAGCACCTTCAAGGTGATGTAAAAGTGTGGAAACCAGGCATGACTGCTATGGTGCAATCAAACCAAGGTCGCCACCAAGTAACCATTGTAAAAGTAGGCCGCTTTAATGCTGATTGTGATTTAAACCACCCATTTGCTGGTAAAACGCTGACTTTTGATGTTGAGGTTGTCTCAGTTCGAGAAGCAACAAACGAAGAGATTTCTCACGGCCATGTTCATGCTGAAGGTGGTTGCGGCCACGCACATTAATTGCTAATTAAAGGAACAAGTATGTCAAAAGTTGCAATAGTAACCGGTGGCTCTAAAGGCATTGGCTTTGCTGTGGTTCAGCGATTATTAACGAGCGGCTATCAGGTTCATAACTTAGATATTGGGCCCAGTGAGAGTGGTGTTTTTCATCAATGTGATGTTAGTGATGTAACCGCCGTACGCCTGTGTATACAGGCTATTATTGAAAAAACACAACGAATTGATGTACTTGTTTCAAATGCTGGTAAACATTTAAGTGCCACAATTGAGCAAACCGATGAAGCGACATTCGATGCGCTAATGGCACTTAATGTTAAAGGTGCGTACGCGGCTATACAAAGCGTATTACCAACTATGAAAGCACAGCAAGATGGCGCTATTGTGTTAATTGCCTCAGATCAGGCCATTATTGGTAAACAAAACTCATTTGCTTATAACCTGACTAAACATGCATTGGCTTCAATGGCTAAAACCACCGCCTTGGATTACGCAAACTTTAATATTCGCGCTAATGCAGTGTGCCCTGGCACCATAGAAACGCCGTTATTTCATAATGCAATTGATGCATATTGTAAAAGAAGTGGTGCTAACAAAACCGATATTGTTGCAGAAGAAGCCGCCTTACAACCGCTCAACCGTTTAGGTCAAGCCGATGAAGTTGCTGCACTGGTAAGCTTTTTAGTAAGTGCAGATGCCAGCTTTATTACTGGCAGCTTGCAACGTATTGATGGCGGCTACACAGCACAATGAGCACTAAAATTATTGACCCGCATCTGCACTTTTTTAATTTGCTGGAGGGTCAATACACTTGGCTGCAAGGTGCTAACCCACCAGCTTGGTCTAACTTAGATAAAATAAAACAACCGATTAGCGTTGCTGAACTGATCAAAAGTACGGACTTTGAACTCGTTGGTTTAGTGCACATAGAAGCAGGCTTTGATAATAACCAGCCCGTTAAAGAGTTAAACTGGTTAGCCAAACATATTAAAACTATACCTTATAAAGCAATTAGCTTTGCAACAATTAACCAGCCAAATAACGCATTTAAACTAGCACTTCAGCAGCTAGAACATTGCTCTCTTGTAGGCATTAGAGATATCACTGAAGGTCATGATGCCGAGCGCTTATTGAGCCCACAATGCCTTGATAACCTGCGGCACTTGAGCCAATTAAAGCTGCATTTTGAAGCCCAATTTGAAGTAGAAAACCTCAACATCACCGAGCGGCTCATTTCTTATGCCAACCAAGTTAGTGACTTACAAATAATCATTAATCACACTGGGCTTGCACACAACCTTGCTAACTGGACAGCTGCAATTGAACTACTTGCAAAGCAGCCTAATGTTGCGATTAAGTTTTCAGGTTTTGAGTTACTCATGCTTAATAGCGAGCAGCAAAGCCAATGTTTTAAACATATATTAAAGCATTTTGGTATGCAAAGAGTGATGTTTGCTAGCAACTTCCCAGTGTGCCAAATTAACATTAACTACAATGAGTTATGGCAACATTACCGCACTCTATGTGACGATACTATTATCTGGCAGCACCTGAGTTACAAAAATGCAGCGCGCCTCTATCAACTCTAAATAAAAACCGCTATATTTAGCTCAACAGTTTAAAAAACGAGCATGCGTATGGCCATTTTTAATTCACCTTCTCTTAAATACACATTACTTCCTTTTTCGCTAGCCGCCTTATTAACAGGTTGTGGCGGTGGAGGTAGCGACAATGCGACCAACCCAACAACGGATAATAGCGGCTGGACTTCAGGTGTATTTGCTAGCTCAGGACAATTTAAAGGTCAATGCCAAGCAATTAATGAAAAAAACTGGCTACGCTCTTGGAGTAACGAAACCTACCTATGGTATGACGAAATTATTGATACCAATCCGGCATTAACATCAGGCGTTATTGATTACTTTAATACTTTAAAAACTGAGCAACTGACTGAATCGGGTGCGCAAAAAGATAATTTTCACTTTAGTTTGCCGACCGATGAGTGGCAAAGACAAAGCCAATCTGGCCTGAGCTTTGGTTATGGCTTTAACATAAAAATAATTGCAGGTAGTGCGCCACGCCAAGCTATTGTTAGCTACACCGAGCCAAATACCCCAGCTAGTAATCAAAATATTATTCGTGGTTTTGAGCTTTTAGAAGTTGATGGTGTTGATTTTATTAACACCACATCATCGAGTGAGGTAGGTATTATTAATGCAGGTTTATTCCCCGAGCAAACGGGTAAAGTTACCGAATTTGTATTTAGGGATATCAGCACCAATGAAAATCGCACTGTTACGCTCACGTCTCAAAATATCGAATCGCAACCAGTAATGAATGTTCGTACCGATTTAGCCGATGGTGATGTAGGTTATTTTCAATTTAATAGCCACAACGCCATAGCCGAGACACAGCTTTACAACGCCTTTAACCAACTCGCTGCCAGTAGCATTAAAGATTTAGTCATTGATGTGCGCTATAACGGAGGGGGACTATTACAAATGGCTAGCCAAGTAGGCTACATGGTAGGGGGCAATAACACGCAGGGCAAAATATTCGAACGCACTATTTTTAACGATAAATACCCCAATACTAACCCTGTGACAGGGCAAACACTGACACCGATGCCTTTTACAAATCGTTTTGTTGGCTTTGAAAATAATCCTGCAATTGTAGCAGGCACGCCGTTACCCACCTTGAACTTGGAAAGGGTATTTTTACTCACTACCAGCAGTACCTGCTCGGCTAGTGAGGCTATCATTAACGGGCTGCGCGGAGCAGATGTTGAAATTATTCAGATAGGCGCAGGCACCTGTGGTAAACCCTATGGCTTTTACCCTACCGATAACTGCGACACCACTTATTTTACCATTCAATTTACTGGCGAAAACAATAAAGGTTTTGGTGAGTATTCAGATGGCTTTGCACCGCAAAATACTATTGATGACGCACGCCAACCTGTTCGTATTGCAGGGTGTGCTGTTGCTGATGACTTTACTAAACGCTTAGGTGATGCAAGTGAAGGCTTACTCGATACTGCGCTGAGCTATAGAGCAACTGGCAGTTGCCCAGCTCCAAGCTCGATAAATAGTGTTCTTGGTTTTGCGCCCACTATCGCCACCGATATACCAGAAGTAAAAGATATGCGAATTCAAACCATGCTAGAACAAAATACTATTCTTAGTGATAACATGAGATAAGCAATGAACATATTATTAGCAATAAGCATGGCTGCAGCGACATTAGGGCTAACGGGTTGCTTAGCGCAAAGCTCAGAACCCACACCTAAGTTGCAACATGCGTTACTGGTTGAGCCAAATAGCGCTAAAGTAGCCGAGGCTATTACGCAACTGCTACATAGCTCGCAGGTTCAATTAGCCGATGACGTTTTTGTAACCTCAAGCACAGTTACGCTTGAGCAACTTAATCACAAAAACTCTCAGGGAAATCCGATTATGGGCAAGCAGCTTAATATGCCGGATCAGTTTGAACTGATGATTAAGGGAGAGCGCTGTTTTGTTCGCCACCTTGATAGCAAAGCAACCATTGAACTAAAACAGGTGCTTTGTAAAATAAATCCACAGCGATAAAAAGCCGGTAAGTGAGTTATCACTTACCGGCTATTCATAAATAGAGCTATTTAACCTGAACTCTGGATAATAAATCCATCTCAAGCAGAGTTCAGGTTATTTATTTTATTTCTACGCGTTGTGAGCGCATTACAATTTCATCGTTAAGTTCAATCCCAAGACCTGGTTCTTCTGATACTTCAAAAAAGCCATTTTTAGGTTGTGGATCTTGTAAGCATAATTCTCGGTTCCACTTTTTAATCGCATAAGTATGATGTTCATGGATTAAAAAGTTAGGGATCGCTGTTTCTAAGTGCAATGCTGCCGCGGTTGCAACCGGCCCACCACATACGTGTGCCTGAATACGCACGTCAAAAATATCGGCGTAATCACATACTTTTTTAGTTTCAGTAAAGCCACCACATAAACCAATATCTGGCTGCAATACATCAATACTTTGATCTTCCAAATATGGACGCACACCCCAACGGTTATATAAGCGCTCGCCGCCAGCAATAGGCACAGCCACTTTATCAGCCACTTTGGCATGTAACGAATGGTTCAAATAATTCACTGGCTCTTCAAAATACATACAGTCGAATTCTTCTGCAATCTCACCAATTTGAATTGCTGATGTCGCACCCGGTAAACTGTGGCATTCAAAAATAATATCGACTTCGTCACCCACGGCTTCACGAATAGCTTGCATACGGGCACGGTATAGTTTCATTTCTGGGCGGGAAATAATATTTGTACGATCGTAATAGGTATTGCCATCTTTATCATATTGAATTGGGTCAACTTTTACTGCATCGTAACCTTCTGCAATTGCCTTAAGCGCCGCTTCAGCATATTCTTGTGGCTGCACCAATGCTTTAAATTCGCTGTCCCAGTCAAACTGTAACTGTGATGCATAAGTACGTAGTTTGTCATTAACTTTACCACCAAGTAACTGATAAACAGGTAAACCCAATGCTTTACCTTTTATATCCCAAAGCGCCGTATCAATTGCACTCATTGCTGCATAAACTACAGGCCCACCGCCTAAACCCCAAAAGCTTTCACGCAACATACGTGACCATAGTTTTTCAGTTTGAAACGGGTCGTGGCCAATTAAAAAGGCATCGGCCATTTCTTTGATCATCGCAGCGGCAGCGCTGTGACCTAAGTCATACGCAAGACCGGCTTCACCTACACCGCTAATCCCTTCATCGGTATGAATGCGAACAAATACCGGCGTCCATGCAGGACGTTCAGGACAATGAATATCAAAGACTTCAACGCGATTTACTTTCATAAAAAATTCCTTATTAACCTTTATCGGTTATTTTTCAAAACTTGGGTCAAGACGATACGCTTTTCGTAACATGGCAGGCCATGCTAGCTGCCCCCCAGTACTGCCGCTGTGAACGACGTTCGCTTGGTTATAAATGTTATCAATAATAGCTTGTGGTACTGCAATCGCTTCTTGGACGCTTGATTGAATGGCTAACTGTATTTCACAGGCACGCTGAAGGTCATAAAAGCGCATAAACGCATCACCTACTGTTGGCCCTACCGTTAAGCCGCCGTGGTTCACCAATAGCATATGATTGGTGGTGCCTAAATCTGTTTGCAGGCGTTTACGCTCATCATCATTCACCGCTAGACCTTCATAACCATGGTAAGACAGAGAAGGTAATGAAAACATCGAATACTGACTTAACGGTAACAGCCCTTCTTTTTGTGTTGCAACTGCAATGGTTTCTTTAGTGTGCAGGTGTATGACGCAATGGGCATCCTCACGTACTTCATGAATGGCACTGTGAATGGTAAACCCCGCCGGGTTAATATCAAATGGAGTGTCGTCAATAATGCGGCCATTTAAATCGACTTTAACTAAGTTAGATGCAGTGATCTCATCAAACGTTAAACCAAACGCGTTTACTAAATAATGATCCGTACCCGGTAGGCGAGCAGAAAGGTGCGTATAAATTAAATCCCCCCAACGAAAATGGTCTACCAATCGATAACATGCGGCTAAATCAACACGTAGTTGCCACTCTTGTTCTGATACTTTATTTTTTAAATCGAGCTGGGGTAAATCAAACATAACAAGCCTTTTAAAACACAGCATAGCGCTAGTGATTGTAGATGTTTAGAAGTCTAAATGAGTATTTGCATGATGGCAATCACCAAATAAAAAAGCCACACAAAGGTGTGGCTCTTTTTAGATTGCGTTAGCGATTATTGTACTTTTGATAGGTAATCGGCAATTGCTTCAAATTCTTCATCAGTCACAGTCGCAACCATTGCTTTCATCGCCATAGACATACCATTGCTACGTGCGCCTGACTTGATGTCTTTCATTTGCGCTACTAAATACTCTTTGTTTTGACCATTTAGTTTAGGGTACATCGCCATAATAGGTGCTTTACCATCTGCACCATGACATGTTTGACAATTTTTAGCGGTGTAAAGTGCAGCGCCATCAGCAGCGGCGGCTGAAAATGAAAAACTTGCGGCTAAACCAATACCCGCGCCTAATAAAAGTGTTTTTATCTTGCTCATTGTATTTACTCTTCTTTTTACGGTTAAAAAAAACGGTTGTGATAATTGTAGTCAATAAATCTTTAAAAAGCATACGTCCTTGATAAGGTTTGACGATCAATCAGAACAAATACGTGTATCCCTCATAAAACAAATATTAGCTTGCCTTAGCTGAGCAGATACTTAATAACACCTTACCAAATAAGATCGTCTGGCACTTCAAAATCAGCATACGGATCGTCTTCGTCTTTAGCTTTGTTCTCAGGTTCGACATGAAACACAATATACTTTTCATCAACCTCAGCCACTTTGCGTGCAGGCTCGTCTTCTAATACGTAAAACTGGCCTTCTAATACACAAATAGCTAAACGTCCGCCCGAGAGCGCCTTTTGCGTTTTCTCATTCACATCAAGCCCTTTCACTTTATTTTCATAAGTAAAGTTAAAGGTACGCTCACCGCGAATTGATTCTTGATTATGATGCTCTAGAATTTGCTTAACACGGGCTACTTGCTCGCGTTGCTTTAATTCTTCTTGGCGCGTTTTGTTAAGCTCTTCGGCTTTTTGCTGCTGCTCAAGCTTGGTTTGCTGAATATGTTTTTGCAAATCATTTGGGTTACTTGTCGCTCCCTTCTTTTGCTTTTTCTGTTGCTTGCGCTTTTCTGATTTAGCAACTTTGGCTTTATGTGATGTTGTTAAACCAGCTTGGAGCAATTGCTCTTGTAGTGACCCCATGGCGTGTTCCCACTAAAAACGAATATTAATGCTATTTTAATCACCAACGAGCGTAAATAACAGCGCTATTGGTATTAATCTAACAAACTACTGAAAACAAAGCATGATTTAGCGCAATAAAGATTAATTTATGAAAACCCTGGGATATAATGCGGTTCAACTAATAAGCAATGTTAACGGCAGTCGATGCGCTTACCTCACTTACTCTTTTGTTCTGTTTTCATTTTTTTGTTTTATACGCACCACAGCCATTGTTAAGTTTATTTGCAACTGAATTTAATGTAGCGCCTGCCATTGCGGGCAGCTTAATGACTGCCACTATGCTGCCTTTAGCCATTGCCCCTTTGGTGTATGGGTTGTTTTTAGCCAAGCGAAACCCATTATTAATTTTACGCACTGCAATGTTATTCCTCGGTGTCGGCTGTATATTATTTATTTATGCACCTAGCTTTGAGCTACTGTTACTGGTTCGGTTTTTACAGGGGTTGACTTTGCCTGCCGCATTGACCGCTATGACCAGTTATATTGGTATGAGTTATCAAGCCGATACATTGCAAAAAAATATGACTCTTTATATTGGTAGTACGATTGTCGGTGGTTATTTTGGCCGAGTATTGGCTGCGCTCTTTAGCGACCTGTGGTCATGGCAAAGTTTTTATTACTTAATTGCTGCCATGTTGATAATACTCGCGCTCAGTATTCCCCATAAACGCTTTGTCCTGAGTAACTCCAATGAGGTGTTATCACCATTAGATTATATTAAACAACTTAAAGAAGGTTCAGCACTTAAGCTCTACGGTGCCATATTTTGTATGTTTTTTTGCTTTGCAGCGCTATTAAACTACTTGCCTTTTATTTTAAAAAAGACCTTTTTAATTAATAACACCCGCGACATTGGCTTAGTTTATAGCGGTTATCTCATTGGCGCGTTAGCCTCTATTTTTACCCCGTGGTTATTAAAAAAAATGACCTCAGCTTGGCGCTTGTTAGCATTGGTATTCCTATTTTATAACCTTAGTATTGTGTTATTAATGAGCCATTCACTGATGTTATTTTTAGTTGCATTCACACTCTTTTGTGGCGCTATGTTTGTAATTCATTCAACGGCGGCCCCACTAGCTAATAAAATTAGTCACGCTCCACCGAGTGTTACTAATGGTTGTTACGTGTCATTTTATTACAGCGGTGGCGCACTAGGATCATTATTACCTGGGGTGGTTTATCAAACGCATGGGCAAACCGCGTTTATGGCAACACTTCTTGCGGTTTGCTTATGTGGGCTGGGGCTTATTTTGTGGGCTCAGCGCGATGGCAAAAACATTACCCGCGGCTGATGCTCAGTAAAATCAAAGAAACGCAGTAAATCAGGCTTAGTTAATAGCCATGTTTGGGTATTTATAAATGGATGGCAATGAAATAAGTCGCCAAACCAAATATCCTGATCAAGCCAGAGCGTTACATCTCGTTGCTTATCGTTCATTAAGCTGAGCATCGATACACAACCCGGCGCAACCTTTAGATACTTAGCCAAGCGCTCATTAGAGGCAAACCCTAAACGCGATAGTCCTTGTTGTTTAGAAAGTGATTTTAAATCGAGTTGTTTATCGTGCGCGGTGATCACTAAAAAATGGCGCTTACCTTCGTTATCCCGCAAAAATAGATTTTTTAAACGTGTTCCTGGGCGATTCACCATCAGCTCGTCAGCATCTAAGCTACCATGCAACGCTGGATGCTCAATCACATCATAGTTAATATCAAGTTGGGCTAACACCGCCGCTAATTTTTGTTTATCCGCTAACATACTACAAACAACGCCCTCTTAATTGCACACTTAAATCACGCCATAGCACTTCGTTTATTTCATGCTTGTCTGCACAATAGTTACGTTGTGCAAGCTCTTTATTAAGAAACTCTACCGCTTGATCTTCTAATTGCAACTTAAGCACGCTCGACTCTTCAAAATGCTCTTGTTCGGCAAAACGCTTTACATCGCTTCGGGTTAGCTTTTTATTGATATTAATTTGCTCGCGGCTCTTAGCCTTTACAGAGACCACATAGGCAAAAAGCTTGTTACCTTGCTCATCAAGGGTGTCATAAAATTGTTTATTATTAATTTCATAAGGAGGCTCATCTACCGAACTGGCACAACCAAAAAGGAAAACCATTAAAACTAAAGCGTATTTTTTCATTATGTATTGTCGTTTTAGTAAATATTGAGGCCGAGTTTAACAAAAATTAGTTAAAACGGAAAAATTTGTGAAAAAATACTTGACCAAAAACGTAAAAATATTTAAAGTTCACCCCGCTTAAGACTCAGCACTTAAGCATTTGCAGTATATGTAAATTAGGAATGTGGGGCTATAGCTCAGCTGGGAGAGCGCCTGCCTTGCACGCAGGAGGTCAGCAGTTCGATCCTGCTTAGCTCCACCACTTTCCTATTCTCTCCTTTTATTAATACCCTATTTTTATATTCTAAATAAATTTTTCTGTTAATAATGCTTTGTATCTTTTTAATCTCTATGTTTGCTTAGTTGTTTAATTTTGCTAAATCGAGATCAAAAATGCCGAGCAAAGCCCGGCATTTTTATCATTTATTGGGTTCGGTTAGTTATTCGCGAACTTGACCAACACCATTCACTAAATATTTTTCAGTGGTTAATGACTCAAGTCCCATAGGACCATAAGCATGTAGCTTAGTCGTTGCAATACCAATCTCTGCACCTAAGCCTAGTTGTGAGCCATCAGAAAAGCGTGATGACGCATTAACCATAACAACCGATGCATCCACACTACGCTGAAATAACTCTGCCGCAGCATCGTTTTTAGTACAGATAACTTCAGTATGATTTGAGCCAAATTGAGCAATGTGTTCAACCGCTGCATCAAAACTTGGCACAATGCGAATTGCTAACTCTAAGTCTAAGTACTCTTCACCAAATTCGTTATCAGCAAGTACAGTAGCGTTATCAAAGTACTCAGCCGCTTTAGCGTCAGCATTAATTTTTACACCTTCTTGACGAAGTACAACTGCACACAGATTTAAAAACTCATCAGCTACATCTTGGTGTACCACTAAGCCCTCTAGCGCATTACATACGCCAGTACGTTGAGTCTTACCATTTAGCAGTAGATTAAGCGCTACTTCTAAATCAGCATCTTTATCTACATATAAATGACAAACGCCTTTAAAGTGCTGAATAACGGGGATTGTGCTGTTTTCAGTAACATAGTTAATCAGGCCTTCACCGCCACGAGGGATGATTAAGTCAATGCTATCGCGTTGTTGCATCAATTCCATGAGCAAGGCGCGGTCAGGATCTGGGATCACTGAAATTAACGCCGTTGGTAGACCATGTTTAGTAAGCACGCTATGCATTACACTGGCAATGGCTTGTGAGCTTTTAAGCGCTTCTTTACCACCGCGTAAAATAACACCATTGCCTGATTTAAAGCATAATGCACCCGCGTCAGCCGTTACATTAGGACGCGCTTCATAAATCATACATACCACACCTAGTGGTACACGCATTTTACGAATTTTAATCCCATTAGGGCGCTCAGTAATGTCACGTAACTGACCAACAGGATCATCAAGTGAAACAATCACTTCGATACCTTCAGCCATGGCTTCAATACGCTCATCATTCAATGTTAGACGGTCTATCATTGATGCCGCTAAGTTATTGTCGCGTGCAGCGCTTAGGTCACTTTCGTTTTCTTTAATTATAAATTCTTTTTGATCTCTTAATGCCGCTGCCATATCGGTTAACACTTTGTTTTTAGTCTCGGTATCGAGTAAAGCAAGTGTATGTGCAGCCTTTGCTGCTTGGCGTGATATATCCGTAATTAAACTCATGACTTCTCCAATAATGCGATATCTTTTTCTGAAATAATTGGTCCAATTGAATCCTGCATTTTTTCGCTGAACTCACTCTGCTCGTTATCTGCAATAAAGTTTAACAAGCAGCTACTGTAATTTGCTGTGGCTTTAGCTAAACGCGTACCATCTTCACTGCGCACTAAGATAGTGTCGCCCACAGCAAACTCGCCATGTACTTCTCTGATCTCATCGCCACGTAAGCAGCCGTCTTCACCCTCTAATGAATCATCGAACGATCCATCTACAACAACTTCACCCTGTTCATTGGCGGTGTGTGTCATCCAGTGAATAGAATCTTGCATTGGTTTTTCATAAGGCAAGAATACACTTCCTGGGTTTTCACCGGCTAACAAGCGAGTAAAGGTTTCTTCTTTAAAGCCATTAATAATGTAAGTTGCAATACCATGTGAAGTCGCTTTCTCTGCCGCTTCTATTTTGGTTTTCATACCACCTGTACCTACCGCACTGGTAGCACATCCTGCCATAGCATAAATAGAATCATCAATTGATTTTATTTCAGGCAATAATATGGCATCGTCATGCAAATTTGGGTTTTTATCATACAAGCCATCTACATCCGAGAAAATCATTAATGCATCGGCATCAGCGGCTGCTGCAACCATGGCTGATAGATTATCGTTATCACCCACTTTTAAATCATCTGTTGTTACTGCATCATTTTCATTAATGATAGGTAGCACGCCGTGCTCTAGCAATGTAAATACGGTTTCACGGATACTCTGGTAACGCTCACGGTCACGTAAGTCACCATGAGTTAATAATAGTTGTGCTGATGGAAAATCAAAGAAACGATCCCACATAGCCATCATTTCTGTTTGACCTGCTGCTGCCATCGCTTTTTTCATTACCACTGAACGAGGTTGTTCTGATGGAAATAAGTGTGAGCCAGCCGCTACAGAACCAGATGAAACTAAAATAACTTCTATTCCACGTGCGCGACAGCGAACAATAAACTGTGCGATGGTTAATAAATAACGTGAACGACAGCCATCTTGATCGGGTGCAATTAAGGCACTGCCCACTTTAAGTACGATACGTCGCCAATTTAACTTTTGCATAAGTGCTCAACTTTCCATTTAATTTGTATTCATCACATAGATGAATGAAACCAGGTCGCTATGTTTATAACACAGCGTCGAATTTGTTTATCATTGCCCACACTTTTTACACACACGTACACCGTCTCTAAAACTAGCGTTTTAAATTAAGATGCAAAAATAAATAGTATTAACCCAATAAATAAATCGGATCGTACTAACTAAAAAAATATAAAGTGTTGTTTATGTATCGCTGTAAAAAGCTGTGTGCGGCCTTTTTATTAACAACATACATAGAGCCTCTTAAGTCTGGTACACCAACAGATAGGGTGATGACTTAAGGACCGAGATTTAACCGCCACGATGGGGATTAAATATTGAAAGGTAATAGTTCAACTCAAACCTTTATTTATCTGCACTGAGCAAATAAACACCTTGAGCAAAACCATACCAAAGAGTTCGGTAAATGATATTGTATGTTCAAATATTACAAAACAAAGTAAAAACAATCAGTAAGAGAGTTAAAATGTTTATATCTAACATGATTAAGTATTTAAACTATAAACTTGGTTAGATAACTAATTATTCGAACACGAAGTATAATACGTCAAAGTAGCGGCTTAGATCAAGGCTAAAATTCAAGCTAAATAGGTCCACACTGCTAAAACGAGTGTTTTTTACATTAACTATCATACAGTTAGACTACTATAAATAGGAGTTATAGAGACTATAACTTTGATAACATTTTAGAGAATGACGTTAACACTAAATAAATAAGTATTATTTATTAGCTAAATTGAATTTACACGTGTATACCCACTGTATTACTGGTAGGTAACAGTTATACTTTTAAACATTATTAATATTAAGGAGTTTTTACTCTATGTCAGCAATTTATATAGCCGGTATTGCATTGTGTTCGGTGCTAGCCCAATGGGTCGCCTGGGCATTCAGAGTACCCGCTATTCTGTTTTTGTTGCTTACTGGGCTTTTATTAGGGCCATTTACTGGCGTATTAGACCCTGATGCTTTATTAGGCGATTTACTTTTTCCTGTGGTGTCTTTAAGTGTTGCTGTGATTTTATTTGAAGGATCATTAACACTGCATTTCCGGGAGCTTAAAGGGATCAGTAAAGTCGTAAGAAACCTCTGTTCTATTGGTATGCTTATGACCTGTGTCGTTATCAGTTTAAGCGCCTATTGGTTATTAGAGCTAAATTGGCGAGTCGCAGCAGTACTTGGCGCTGTGCTTGTTGTAACCGGACCAACGGTTATTGCGCCACTGCTCAACTCAATGCGACCCACTCAAGACATCGACCGTATTTTACGCTGGGAAGGCATAGTCATAGACCCTATTGGCGCATTATTCGCGGTATTAGTATTTGAAGCCGTGATGTTAGTTGGTCAGGGTGAAGTGCTTAGCCACACTATCGTTGCACTAGTTAAAACCGTTGGCGTTGGTTTGAGTATTGGTGTGGTTTCAGGCTGGATCACAACGCAACTAATGCGCCGCGAATGGCTGCCATTTGAGCTACATAAATTTGGCATTTTAGCGTTAGTGTTAATTAGTTTTTCGATTTCAAACCATTTAAGTCATGAGTCAGGCTTATTGGCCGTGACTGTATTTGGCATTTGGTTAGCTAATCAAGATGACTTAGAAATAGATTCGGTGCTTGAGTTTAAAGAAGATCTTTCGATGATTCTGATCTCAACCTTGTTTATATTACTAGCTGCCAGATTACAACTATCTGACTTAATGATGCTCGACAGCGACGTATTTATATTCTTAGCTATTGTGTTATTTATTGCGCGCCCATTGTGTATTGCTATTTCAACCTTTGGCACCGATTTACCAATGAAGTCTCGCTTGGTGCTGGCTTGGATTGCGCCTCGCGGTATAGTTGCTGCAGCCGTAGGTTCTGTATTTGCATTAAGTATGATAGAAGCCGGTGTAGCCGATGCACAAAAAATGGTGCCATTGATATTCACGGTTATTATTGTCACTGTGGTACTGCAAAGCTTAACCGCTATCCCTGTTGCTAAATTGCTTGGGGTGCGCCAGCCCTCCCCTAATACTATTTTAATTATTGGTGCAAACCATGTATCTAGAGCGATTGCTCGTGGATTGAAAGAACAAAACATTCCCGTTCATTTATCAGACCCTGCTTGGGAAAACTGTAAAATGGCACGTATGGATGGTTTACCTTGTTATTACGGTAACCCACAATCTGAGCATGCTGAACGCTATTTACCTTTAACCACTATTCGCAGTGTTTTAGCGCTTTCACCTAATCGCCATCATAACGCATTAGGGGTGCAGTATTTTTCTCATTTATTGAATGAAAAAAATGTATTTTCACTACGCTCATCTTCATCACATGCTAAAGCAAATAAAGACAGTGCAACGTTCTTATCTCGACAAATTTTGTTCGGTGAAAACGGCGCATATGCTCGTTTAAGTAGCGTGATAGCCAAAGGCGGCAAAGTGAGTGCAACGCGAATATCTGAAGAATTTAGCTGGCAGCAGTATTTAGAAATGAATCCTGAAGCGATCCCACTGTTTATTCTCAAAGGGGATAAAGACAGTGATGAAGACGCACCAGTGAAAATGAGGCCTTTTACCAGTGATATGGAAAAGCCACCACAAGAAGGTGAGCGAGTGGTTGCGTTACAGCCGCCTAAGATATCGCTATTAAAAGATCCGGCCAATAACAAAGCCAAAGACAATAAAAAAGACGAGTAATAACTAAAAAGCGAGATTGCCACAAAGGCATTCTCGCTTTTTATTTACATACCTGAACTCTGGTTAAGAGATTTACTAACATATTAAATCATAGTCATAATTAGGTTAATTCTCTCTAGCCAGAGATAGATTTATTATCCAGAGTTTAGGTTACATAGGTAAGCGCGCGCGGGTAACGACACTGGCTGGCATTTTTTCAGCAAGTTTTGTTAATGCTCGCTCTATTTTTTTATGTGTCGCTTTATCGGCTACCGTGGTGTTAAACAGCCAACGATAAGCATCTTCGAAATCTCTTGGACTACCATAACCTTGATTAAACAAGCCAACTAATCGTAACTGCGCTTTTAAGTTGCCTTGCGCTGACGCCTCACGTAAGTAGGTTATTGCCATGGTTTTGTCTTTTTGGACCAACTGCCCAACGTCGTAGTAGCGACCTAGTTGCTCTAATGCAGCCGCTAAGCCCTGCTCAGCCGCTTTTTTCATGTGATACACACCTAAAGCAACATCACGCTCAACACACACTTTATAAGCGAGCATATCACCGTATAGGAATTGATATGATGGCAATGCCATTTTATTGGCTCGCGCTTCTATATCTTGTACTAACTGGCAATTATCTGCCTTTACGCGGGCTAGATGAGTGTTCTCATTAATTAAAGCTATTAACTCAGATTCAGTATACAGCGGCACAGCTGCAGGACTTTCTTCAGCTAAGCTATTGCTTACATTAAATAAAGAAAGTGTGAGTAGTGATAATGACCACACAGAGCAACGAGAAGATAAACGCATATTAACCACTTTAAAAATAAACTTACCAAATAATATACAAAGATCGTTCCACTATTAATAGCGTCACTTTTCTGCAGACATAAAAAAAGCTGCACATGGCAGCTTTTTTCAACATAAACCCAATTATGCAAATGGGCTACGAAGTATCATCGTTTCAACACGATCTGGACCTGTAGAGATAATATCAACAGGTACGCCAGTGATTTCTTCAATACGTTTAATGTAATCAATTGCCGCTTTAGGTAAACCTTCAAGCGATGTTACACCCACTGTATTTTCAGACCAACCAGGCATTTCTTCGTATACTGGCGTTACTTTATCGTAACCTTCAGCTGCTAATGGCGTCACGTTTGTCACAGTGCCATCTTCAAGCTTATAACCAGTACAGATTTTAAGTGTTTCTAAACCATCTAAAACGTCAAGTTTAGTTAAACAAAATCCTGAAATGCTGTTGATTTGGACTGCACGGCGCATAGCCACTGCATCTAACCAACCAGTACGACGTAAACGACCTGTAGTAGCACCAAACTCATGACCTTTGTCACCTAAATGCTTACCTACTGGGTCTTGCTTATCAAGACCGTCGTAAAGCTCTGTAGGGAAAGGACCTGAACCTACACGTGTTGTGTACGCTTTAATGATACCTAGTACATAATCGAGGTGTAATGGGCCAAAACCCGCACCTGTAGCAACGCCACCAGCGGTGGTGTTTGAAGATGTTACATAAGGGTAAGTACCGTGATCAATATCAAGTAGTGTACCTTGTGCACCTTCAAATAAGATGTTGTCACCAGCGTTACGCGTTTGATCTAAAAGCTCAGTTACATCAACTACCATTGCTTTTAAAATGTCTGCGACAGCCATTGCATCATCAAACGTTTTTTGAAAATCCACAGCATCTACTTTGTAGTAGTTCACTAATGTGAAGTTGTGGTATTCCAATACTTCTTTTAACTTGGTAGCAAATAATTCAGGATTGAATAAATCGCCAACACGTAAACCACGACGTGCTACTTTATCTTCATACGCTGGACCGATACCACGACCCGTTGTACCGATTGGTTTATCGCCACGCGCAGTTTCGCGAGCTACATCTAATGCAACATGGAAAGGCAATATTAGCGGACATGCTTCACTGATTAAAAGACGATCACGTACAGGTACGCCACGCTCTTCAAGCATGCCAATTTCTTTCATTAGCGCTTCTGGTGATAAAACAACACCATTACCAATCACACATTTAACATTGTCACGTAATACACCCGATGGAATAAGGTGTAGAACTGTCTTTTCACCGTCGATCACTAAAGTATGGCCAGCGTTATGACCACCTTGATAACGAACTACTAAAGATGCTTTATCTGTAAGGAGGTCAACTACCTTACCCTTACCTTCGTCACCCCATTGGGTGCCTAGTACAACAACGTTTTTACCCATTGCAAATTCACTTAGAGAAAATTAGGACGAGATTTTACCAGAAAACTAAAGCAATGTTCACCCCGTTTAGCTTATTTTTTCCTCGTGCGGCTAGTAAACATCAGTGTTTAGCTAATAATCACATAAATAACAATCATTTATAGCCTTAAAATTGAGATAACAAAAAGCCCTGCAATTGCAGGGCTTTTTCAAATTTAACTAAAGCTATGATTACTGAGCCTTCGCGCCTTTCATGTATTGGAAGAAGTCGCTATCCGGTGATAACACCATCACGTCTTGCTTGCCTTTGAAAGTTTGCTTATAAGCTTCTAAAGAGCGAACAAAGCTAAAGAACTCAGGGTCTTTATTGTAAGCACTAGCGTAAATCGCAGCAGCGTCAGCATCACCTTGACCACGAACAGAACGAGCATTACGTTCTGCATCGGCAAGCATTACTGTTACACGACGGTCAACACCTGCACGAATTGTTTCGGCTTTTTCCTGACCTTCAGAGCGGTGCTCTTTAGCAACTGCAGTACGCTCAGCGCGCATACGTTGGTAAATAGAGCTACTCACCTCTTGTGGTAAGTTAATTTGCTTAACACGCACATCAAGTACTTCAATACCAAGCTCACTAGCACTTTCAGAGGCTTGTACTAACGCTTCTTCCATCAGCTCGCTACGCTCACCAGATACAATTTCACGAATAGTACGCGTACCAAAGTTAGTACGTAGCCCATTGTTTACCTTTTGCTTAAGTAGTGTTTCAGCGTATTGCTTATCACCACGTGCACGCAGGTAAAAAGAGCTAAAGTCGTTTACGCGCCACTTTACAAACGAATCAACGATTAAGTCTTTTTTCTCGCTAGTTACAAAGCGATCTGGTGTACCATCTAGCGTTTGAATACGTGCATCAATGCGACGTACTTGGCTAAAAAATGGGACTTTTAAGTGTAAACCCGGACCATAAACTACCGCTTGTTCATCGCTGTCTTTTTGCACTTTACTAAATAAAAGTACAATCGCTTTTTGACCTTCAGAGACCACGAACACCGACGAGAAAGACATCACAATGGCGGCTAATAGGATTACTAAACTAAAGTTTTTCATTGCTCTTATCTCCCGTCGTTAAAACGATCATTGTTAAAGCGATCGTTACCACTATTAACAGTGCTGTTGCGTGACGTATTTACCTTGTTACGTAAATCGTTAATATCGCTTGAGCTAGGTAAAGCAACGCGTGTTGATGAACCCTGTTTCTCCATGATTTTATCAAGTGGTAAGTACATCATGTTATTACCGCCTTTAACATCAACCAATACTTTAGAGCTATTAGCCAGCACTTCTTGCATCGTATCTATGTATAAACGCTCACGTGTTACTTCTTTAGCTGCTTGGTATTCTGGAAGTAATTTCTCAAAACGAGCCACTTCACCTTGCGCTTCTAAAGTAATACGTTCTTGGTAACCTTCAGCTTCTTGCGTCATACGAGTTACTTGACCACGCGCACGCGGCTCAATTTCACGGGCATACGCTTCTGCTTCACGAATAAAGCGTTGCTCATCCTCTTGGGCTGCAATTGCATCATCAAACGCATCTTTAACTTCCATTGGTGGACGTGAGTCCTTGAAGTTAACGTCAGTTACGATTAAACCTAAATTATAAGGTTCGATGATTTGATTTAGCTCATCCCAGGTATTTTGACGCACAACTTCACGGCCGTTCGTCAGTACTTGGTCCATTTTTGAATGACCAACAACGTAACGCAACGCACTATCTAATGCTTCTTCAAGGCTGCTGTCAGCGTTAGTAACACTAAATTTGTACAAGTAAGGGTCGATTACTCGATACTGTACTTCAAATTCAACGCTTACTACGTTTTCATCTTCGGTTAGCATAAAACCTGATGCTGATAACGAGCGAACAGCTTCGATATCAACTGGAATAACCGTTTCAATAAAGGTCATTTTCCAACGCAAGCCTGGATCTGCAATTCGGTCAAACTTACCAAATTGAAGAACGACACCGCGCTCAGCTTCTTTCACCGTATAAATACCGCTTAGCGCCCATACAATTGCAGCGATAATAAGTACAAATGAAATACCGGCTCCGCCAAGTCCACCACCGCTACCATTGCCGGATTTTTTACCGCCAAATAAGCCGTTAAACTTGTTACTGAATTTACGGAACACCTCGTCTAAATCAGGTGGGCCTTGATCACGTCCGCCTTTGTTATTCCACGGATCTTTGTCATTGCCATTATTACCCGGTTCATTCCAGGCCATAGCTATACTCCATTGTTATCTAAATAAATTCGGAAATTGTGTTAAATCTAACAAATCTTCTGCGTTTCTTATACTAAAACCGACATTAATCTTGCAGTTTTTAATCGCAGCTAATAAAACTTTCAATTTCAGGGCCAAAATCTTTAATTAAACGGTTCCACTCAATCATAGGCAATCGTACATCAAGCAACCAATTACCTTGTTCATCAAACCGCTCATTGTGTACTGCACTTAAATTAAATAGTGATGCTCTTAAACGCCCATATTGTGGTGCGAGTAATAACGTTTCATTAAGCATTTGCTTAGCGAGTAAATCGCTAATAGCTTCACTAAGTAATTCACAGCCTTCGCCAGTTTTTGCCGATAGCCACACTCTTATAGGTTGGCCCTCGTCATCACGATCAATACGTGGCGTTACCTCATCCAGCGCATCAATTTTGTTATAAACTAATAACTGCGGTACCTCGTCGGCTTCAATCTCTTTGAGGACTTCTTGTACCTGTTCAATATTTTCTTTTCGGCGAGGGTCAGCTACATCTATCACATGCAGTTGCAAATCGGCTTCACGCGTCTCGGTTAGGGTTGCTTTAAATGCAGCCACTAAATCATGCGGTAAGTGACGAATAAACCCTACAGTATCCGCTAAAATAACGGAGCCAACATCACCTATATCGAGTTTACGTAGCGTTGGATCTAGAGTGGCGAATAGTTGATCGGCTGCATACACATCTGAATCGGTAATGTAGTTAAACAGTGTTGATTTTCCGGCATTGGTATAACCCACCAGCGACACTGTTGGAATTTCATTACGTGTACGAGCACGTCGACCTTGTTCACGCTGTACAGCCACTTTGGCAAGTCGTGCACGAATATTTTTAATACGTGCGCGCAATAAACGTCGATCGGTTTCTAGCTGCGTTTCACCCGGACCACGTAAGCCTATCCCCCCTTTTTGGCGCTCAAGGTGAGTCCACCCACGGATTAAGCGTGTAGACATATGGCGAAGCTGCGCCAACTCAACTTGAAGTTTACCTTCATGAGTACGGGCACGCTGAGCAAAAATATCAAGAATAAGTGTTGTTCTGTCAAGCACCCGACATTGACAAACACGCTCTAAATTGCGTTCTTGAGACGGGCTCAACTGATGGTTAAAAATGACAACATCGGCATTGTGGATTTTGACAATTTCAGCTATTTCTTCCGCTTTGCCGGTACCGACAAATAACTTAGGATGTGGTGCTTGACGGCTGCCTTGCACAACCGCCAAACTACTAACACCAGCAGAAGATACCAACATTTCTAATTCATGAAGATCTTCACGATCCCCATCTTTAGGTAGGTCGATATGGACTAAAATTGCCTGTTCGCCAGATTCATAGCGGTCAAACAAGCATTACGCTCCTAATTTAAAAGTTTCCAGGTTCAGTTTCTTCAGTGTCTTCATTTCCCTGTACACCTTGGAAGTTGACTGCGCGTGCAGGTACAACTGTTGAAATTGCATGTTTATACACCATTTGATTAACAGTGTTTTCCAGTAAAATTACAAATTGGTCAAATGACTGAATTTTACCTTGTAATTTTATGCCATTTACCAAAAAGATTGATACTGGAATGCGCTCGCGGCGTAATGCATTTAAAAATGGGTCTTGTAACGATTGGCCTTTTGCCATGTTATTATTCCTTCGTTCTAGGTGTTATTATAATTAAGTGGCTGAACTAATTTAATAAAGCTAAATTTTGTCCAGCTACTACTAGCTTAGCGAACTTACTACACGATGCAAGTTTTCTTCATCACCGGTTGTTAACCACGTAACGTCAGGCCAACTTCTTAACCACGTTAATTGACGCTTAGCCAATTGACGAGTGGCAGCAATACCGCGAAAAACCATTTCATCATGGTCTATTTCACCCGCAAGGTAATCCCACATCTGTCTATAACCTACACAACGAATAGAAGGCATATTGGGATGTAAATCCTCACGTAGATATAGGGTCGAAACTTCTTTTTCAAACCCCTGTTCAATCATTATTTTAAACCTTTCTGCAATTCGCTGGTGTAACTCTTTACGATCATCTGGAGCAATAGCAAATTGATGAAAAGTGTAAGGTAAAGGTGGCTGTTTTTGCTTTTGCAATTCAGTCATTGTTTTACCTGTTATACGGTAAACCTCTAAAGCGCGATTAATTCGCTGTGAATCATTTTCACTCATCTTTTGCGCTGCTTGAGGATCTATTCTTAATAGCTCTTGATACAAATGTGGCCAGCCATGCTGTTTCGCCTGCATTTCAAGTTCTGCCCTTATCTGCTCATCAGCCTCAGGTAAAGGAGATAGTCCATCAATTAAGGCTTTAAAGTACATCATTGTACCTCCAACCAGTACAGGCACTTTACCTTGTTGATGAAATTTATCAATTTTTTCTATCGCATCGCGTCTAAAATCAGCCACTGAATAGGTTTCGCTTGGATCAAGTAAGTCAATTAAGTGATGTGGAGCACGTGCTAATTCGTCGGCATCCGGTTTAGCGGTACCAATATCCATACCTTTATAAACCAGTGCCGAATCAACGCTGATAATTTCAGTATTTAAATGCTCACACAGTGAAATTGCCAATGCTGTTTTACCAGCAGCGGTGGGGCCCATTAAAAATATGACCGGTAAATTACTCAACACGAATACCCTAATTAAATTGCGCTAGATAAGACTTTAATTCTATTTTAACCGCTTTTTCACGTAAACGTTCAATTGTTTGCGCATTATTTTGTAAGCGAGTTTGCTGTGCTGCAAAGGCATTACTGGCATAGAACCGTGTGGGTATTACATTTACCTGCCACGCTAACCACTTATCAATACTTTCTAATTGGGCTTTACACCCCTCAAGTAAGGCATCTACTGCGGCACTCACATCAAGTAAGTACAAGCAAACAGGCAATTTTTTAACCATAACAAACTGTTTTTCAATTAAAAGTTCAAAACCAAGCAAAGTAAACCATGATTGTTGCGCAGCCAGCATCTCAGTATCCTGTTTTGATACGTTAACCCGCACGGGTAATAACAATGCTTTGCCCTCAAGGCTGCCTTGCTCTTTAATTTGTGCAAGCCAATCATCTGCTAGCACATATTTAAAGTGTGAACAATAAAGTTGGTTTGCATCATTGAACACACAAACGCCCTGTTCAATGGTTATTATATCGACAGTGCGCAGTGCTGTATCTGATACTTGCGTCTCATTAGATTGCACAAATGCTGCCGCATTATCAAAGTGCTGCGCTTGTTGCTCATTCACGCCCTGATAAAACGCATTTACGTCATGGTAATTTTGGCTTTCGGCACGCACCTGTCCGCCTCCGCCCTGACGACTGCCATTATAAGAGGCACCGCTTGTAGATGGCGAATGACTTGGTTGTAATGACGACTTAGGATAATCAAAAAGTTCACTATTGGTCGTGTGTTCTTGGTTAAACGATGTAACCGGTGAATGATGCGTGTGAGCGGCTGGCGAATTAACAAACTCAGCTTGCAGGGGCACAACAACTTGTTTAATCGCTTGTAAAATAAAGTCATGTACTAAGCGCCCTTGATGAAAGCGCACCTCATGTTTAGCAGGATGTACGTTCACATCTACTTGACGTGGATCTATATCAATATAAATCACAAACCCAGGTAACTCTTGCTCACCACTGACCTCTTCAAATGCTTGGCGAATAGCATGCAAAATAAGTTTATCGCGCATCATACGATTATTTACATAGGTGTACTGTGTGGTATTGGCCGAGCCAACTGGCAACACCCAACCATGTAGTTGCAGCCCTGATTCGCCTGATTGGATATGTAGTCCCTGTTCAGCAAACGCTTTACCCGCGACTTGGGCAACTCGTGTAATCGCTTGAGCAGGATCGGTTTTAGCGCGATATTGCCGTACTACTTTTTCGTTATGAGTTAACGTAATTGATACATCAAAGCGACTCAGCGCAATCCGCTTTATAAGCTCATCAATATGGCTAAACTCGGTTTTTTCGGTACGTAAAAACTTACGCCGTGCTGGGGTATTAAAAAATAAGTCTTTTACTTCAATTGTAGTACCGCTGGGATGTGCCACAGGCTTTACCTCCACGGCCATATCTCGGCCTTGTGCAAAGGCTTGCCAAGCAGCTTCTTGCTGTTCGGGCTTAGAGCTTAAAGTTAAGCGAGATACTGAGCTAATGGACGCGAGAGCTTCGCCTCTAAAGCCTAGAGAACAAATATTTTCTAAGTCGTCTAGCGACTTTAGTTTACTGGTAGCATGGCGAGAGAGCGCTAATGTGAGCTCCTCTTTTGCAATCCCTGAGCCATTATCACGAATTCGAATCAGCTTATGACCACCGCGCTCAATATCTATTTGAATACGTGTCGCGCCTGCATCTAGGCTATTTTCTACTAACTCTTTAACCACCGATGCAGGACGCTCAACAACTTCACCCGCCGCAATCTGATTTGCCAAGCGCGCAGGTAATATTTCAATACTCATAAAAACCCTAAATGTTGTGCGCTTTTAAAATTAACTCTGAGGAATATCAAGTTCTTGACCAATAAATAGCGTATTTGAACTGAGCTTATTAACCTGTTTAATTTGATTAATACTGACACCATATCGCCCTGCCAACATACTCAATGACTCCCCCGGACGTACCTTGTGCTTTGTTGGGTATTGAGACTTTAATGACGCAAACAGAGAGTCGTCGGGTGGGTTGCGCAAATAGTAATTTTTAATTGAGGTAAACATGGCTTTAGCCAAACGTTCTTGATGGTTGGCACTTTTAAGCAGTCGCTCTTCACGTGGATTAGAGATAAACCCAGTTTCAACTAAAATAGACGGAATATCTGGCGACTTTAATACTGCAAGACTGGCATGTTGCGGTGCCTTTTTATGCATTTTTGCTACTTTTCTTAATTCTTTTATTACTTCATCTGCAACATTAAGCCCTGTTTTCATTGAATGATCCATCGACATATCAAGCAAGGCTTGCGCTAAGTACTTTTCATTAGCAGCATCTTTAATAACATCAGCGGCCCCGCCAAGTAACTCAGAGTGCTTTTCTTTATCCTCAATCCATTTACCTATTTCTGAGTTGGCGCGTCGCAACGACAACACCCATACCGAAGCCCCATTTGGCCCTGGACTGGTAAACGCATCAGCATGAATAGAAACAAAAAAATCGGCTTTTTTCTGGCGAGCACGATTAGTACGTGTATTAAGTTTTACAAAGTAATCGCCACTACGAACCATACGCGAAATCATACCGCGCTCAGCATCAATCATGCGCTCTAAACGCTTGGCAATTTGTAAAGTGATGTCTTTTTCGTAAGTACCTGAAGGACCAATGGAGCCTGGATCTTCACCACCATGGCCTGCATCAATGGCAATAACAATGTCGCGTTCTTGGCTTAACTGGCGTTTTTTAGCTGCCGTTTGTGCCGGACTGACCGCCCCTTGAGATTGACTCTTGTCGTATAAGTCGACCACTAACCTGTTTTTATAAGGCCCCGTAGGTGCCAACGCAAATACCACAGGCTTGACCGGTCCGCTTAATTCAAACACTAAACGCACGCTGTGTTTATTTTTAGGTTTTGAGTAGCGTAACTTACTAACAATTTGGTGTTTTGGTGGCACACCTGGCAATGTTTTCAACTCATCGGTATTTTCTAAATCAACGACTAAACGGCTTGGGTTTTTTAACATGAAGTAACTAAAGTCGGGTTTATCGTCGAGATCAAACACCACCCGAGTGCTATCAGGTGATGGCCAAACACGCACACTATTAATAGTGTTTTGCGCCCACAATGGCAAGCTCACTGTAAAAACCATGAGGTAAATAAAAAGTTTAACTAAACCACGACTCATTTTGATAATCACTGCCTTAACTATTTTATTATCTATTATTTAGTTTTTCGACAATTGCTACACCACGCTCACTGGCGCTGTTAATAACAATTTTACGCTCGTCACCTACATAACTTAGCGTAGCATTTAGATCGGGAACAGGGATAAATTCTCCACCTTTTTCCGGCCACTCAACAATACAAATTGCCGTTGCTGAAAAATAATCACGAATCCCCATAAATTCAAGCTCTTCTGGGTCACCTAATCGGTATAAATCAAAATGATAAACATTGCCACGCGCAAGTTCGTAGGGCTCAACAAGTGTATAAGTGGGACTTTTAACCTTACCTGTATGACCAAAACCTTGCACTATACCGCGAGTAAATGTCGTTTTACCTGCCCCCAAATCACCATGCAAATAAATAACTGCGCCCTGTTCTATTATGGCAGCTAATTTATTACCCATAGCAACAGTGGCATTTTCATCGACTAAATGAAAATTAAAACTACACGACATGATTACCTCAAAATTTACGAAAAGCGCATATTTGTTAATCATACCAGATTATTTATTTAAGGTGATACTGCCTCTTTTTTAAAGATAAAAAAACCGGCTTAAGCCGGTTTTTAATTAGCATAGACTTTACAGCCCTAATTTCTTCTCAAGATAGTGGATATTTGTACCACCATTTTTGAAGTTTTCATCTGCAAGAATACGCTTATGCAGTGGGGTGTTGGTTTTAATACCATCGATAACGAGTTCATTAAGTGCATTACGTGCACGGGCAATAGCTACATCACGGTTTTCACCGTAAGTAATTAGCTTGCCAATCATTGAATCGTAATGTGGAGGAACGGTGTAGTCAGCGTAAATATGGCTGTCCCAACGAATACCTAAACCACCAGCTGGATGAAAACGGGTAATTTTACCAGGTGATGGAATAAAGGTTTCTGGATCTTCAGCATTAATACGACACTCAATAGCATGGCCACGAATAACCACATCTTCTTGAGTGAATGATAAAGGCTGACCAGCGGCAATTTTTAATTGCTCTTTGATTAAATCAACACCGGTGACCATTTCAGTTACTGGGTGCTCAACCTGAATACGGGTGTTCATTTCAATGAAGTAAAATTCACCGTTCTCGTATAAAAACTCAAACGTACCCGCACCACGATAACCAATTTCGATACATGCGCGTGTACAACGCTCACCAATGAACTTACGTACTTCTGCAGTAATGCCTGGCGCTGGCGCCTCTTCCACTACTTTTTGGTGACGACGTTGCATTGAACAATCACGCTCACCTAAGTGAACCGCATTGCCTTGACCGTCGGCCAATACTTGTACTTCAATGTGGCGTGGGTTTTCAAGGAATTTCTCCATGTAAACCATGCTGTTGCCAAAAAACTGTTTCGCTTCTTGTTGCGTTAGCGCAATTGAATTGATTAACTCAGCTTCGTTGCGAACAACACGCATACCACGGCCACCGCCACCACCAGCTGCTTTAATAATTACCGGGTAACCAATACGCTTAGCAATTTGCATGTTGCGCTCTTTATCATCCGATACCGGACCATCAGAACCTGGTACACACGGAACACCCGCTTTACGCATCGCTTCGATTGCCGATACTTTATCGCCCATTAGACGAATAGTGTCGCCACGAGGACCGATAAATACAAAACCGCTTTGCTCAACTTGGTCGGCAAAATCTGCATTTTCTGCAAGAAAACCATAACCTGGGTGGATAGCGACCGCATCAGTAATTTCTGCTGCGGCAATAATGCGTGGAATGTCTAAGTAACTTTCAGTTGCTGCAGGTTTACCAATACAGATGGTTTCATCTGCTAGCAATACATGCTTAAGATCGCGATCCGCCGTTGAATGCACAGCAACCGTTTTGATCCCAAGCTCTTTGCAGGCGCGCAATATACGAAGTGCAATTTCACCTCGGTTTGCAATGACTACTTTATCTAACATGAGAGTTGGCCTTTTACGTTGCGCTATTATTCAATGATGAATAAAGGTTGATCAAATTCTACTGGCTCGCCGTTTTCTACTAAAATAGCTTTTACTGTACCGGCTTTATCTGACTCAATTTGGTTCATCATCTTCATTGCTTCAACGATACATAGTGTGTCGCCAACTTTAACCTGAGAACCCACTTCAACATATGCTGGTGCTTCTGGAGAAGCTGCTGCATAAAAAGAACCTACCATAGGAGACTTAACTTGATGACCTGTAGGCCCTGCAGGTGCTTCAGATTCCATGGCCGCAGGTGCTGATGGTGCAGCCGCTACTGGAGCCGGTGCTGGAGCGTATTGCTGTGGTGCAAATTGCGCGTACGCAGGACCGGCACTCATGTTGTTACGGTTAATACGTACTGATTCTTCACCTTCAGTGATTTCTAGTTCTGCAATACCTGATTCTTCTACTAATTCAATTAGTTTTTTGATCTTGCGAATATCCATAAACGGCCCGCCTATTAGTTTGTTAGTTTAAATTTAGTTTGAGTTTTGCAATCGGCTGACTGCTGCATTTAAAGCAGCGTGATAACCCATTGCACCTAATCCACAAATAACGCCTTGCGCCACATCAGAAAAATAAGAATGATGGCGAAACGTTTCACGTGCATGCACATTACTTAAGTGCACTTCAAAGAACGGAATATCAACACTTAGCAATGCATCACGTAATGCGACGCTTGTGTGCGTAAATGCTGCTGGGTTAATTATTATGTAATCAACCGCTTGCCAAGCATCATGAATGCGTTCAATGAGCGCTTGCTCACTATTACTTTGGAAATGCGTTAATGCCACACCTAAACTATTAGCAGCGCTGTTTAACTCGCTCATAATATGCTCTAAAGAATGCGAACCGTACTTATCAGGTTCACGCTTTCCTAGCATGTTTAAATTTGGGCCATTTATAACTAAAATCTTTAATTTTGCAGCCATAATACGCGATATATCCTATAAGTAATGAGTTAAGCGGTTACTAACTAGTTTTTCTCTAAAAAGTAAGCAGAAAAAAGTAAGATAGCAACAATTTCTCACGTTAACCAACTATTATAGTGATTTCGAAGTAAATAGCAGCAAAATACTGGTCTAATCTCTATTATGGGGACATGCTTTGAGGGAAGTGATATGGCACAACATTAATATAATGTTGTACCATATAGAATGATTATTCAGCGCTGGCACGCACTGCAGCTAGGTGCTTAGCAAAATCATCCGCATTTAAAAAGCCAGTTACACGTTGTGCACTTAACTCTTCACCTTGGGTATTGAAGAATAAAATACTCGGCAAACCAAACACTGAGTATGCTTCCATAAGCTCAATTGTTTCATTATCGCTTTGGGTTAGGTCAATTTGAATCAATTGGTAATGGCTAAACTCACTTTGCACTTGCGGGTCAGGAAATGTGTAATGCTCAAACTCTTTGCACGCTACACACCAGTCAGCGTATAAGTCCACCATAACCATGCGGCCTTCGCTATTTGCTTGTGATACGGCTTGTTTAAGCTCGGCCAAGTTAGCAACATGTTTAAACTCATTGCTTTGCGAGGTTGTTTGCAAATTCACTGTTGGTGTTGGCCAAAAATAGTTTTTGGTTAAGTTAATTCCTGTGAGCACTAATAAAACAGCCATAAACCACAGTAAAGTTTTTAACTTACCTTGCGATTGGGCGCTTTGCCAATGATGAAAATAAAGCGCTGTGGAGATAGCTAATAAACCAGCTAATAATAAAATTATCTCGATATCGATAATTCGCTCTAGCAAAATAAGTGGCACAACTAACATAATAAAACCAAATAAAGTTTTAACTTGTTCCATCCACCCGCCAGCTTTAGGTAATAGCTTACCTCCCGATGTACCAAGGAGTAACAGTGGTAAGCCCATTCCTAGGCTAAGTACGTAAAGCGTTAGTCCACCGACTAAGTAATCGCCGCTTTGCGCTACAAATAATAATGCGGCTGATAAAGGTGCAGTGGTACAGGGTGATGCAATAAGCCCTGATAAAACCCCCATCAGGAATACCCCAATGTAATTACCGCCTTTTTGGTTATTGCTCACTTGGGTTAGTTTGTTCATCATACTGCTAGGTAATTTTATTTCGTACCAACCGAACATCGACATAGCCAACAATACAAACAGCAAACTAAAACTTATCAATACATATGGGTGCTGTAAGTAACCTTGCACTTGGCCGCCTAATGCAGCAACCACTAAGCCTAATGCAGCATAGGTGACCGCCATACCCTGAATATAAACAAATGACAGTGCAAATGCTTTTTTGGTAGACAGGTTCTTTTGACCCGCAATTAAGCTAGATAAAATAGGGAACATCGGGAATACACACGGTGTAAATGCCAAACCTACACCCACAGCAAAAAATATAGCTAGGTTAACCATTAAGCTCTGACTAGCTAGTTGCTCTGTAAAGGTGAGCTCTTTCTCAGGTGTTGCTGCAGTAACAGGTTTTTCTACAGGTTGGCTAAGTGCCGAGAATGCACTACTTGTTGCGGTATTGTCATTAGTATTATTCTCACCTGCCAGTACACTCAATGGAATGCTTATAATTTCAGGTGGATAACACAGCCCTGCTTTTGCACAGCCTTGATAACGCACCTTAACAACGCCATCTTCACTCACATTACTAAGCTTGCTGATAATACTGAGAGAATTAAAAAACACTTCAGTTTTACCAAAAAACTCATCTTCAATAACTTCACCAGAGCCCAACTCAGGCAAGTCAATGCTGGCACCTTTAGCAATAATTTCTATTTTATCTTTGTATAAATAATAGTCATCAGCGATATCCCAACCAACAAATAACGTACTACCTTGCTGATCAAAATCAAATACAAACGCTTCATTTACCGGTAAAAATGTGTGCTGAGTTGGTTTAAGAAAATCATCAAGGGTATTTTGTGTTGCCCAAACAGGCGCCATTAATACGCTTAATAAAAAAAATAAAATAAAGCGCATTAATGAAGCACCTCATCCATCCAATTAAAGTAAGCCAAGTTACCGGTTGCTACATCAACGACTTGTATTTCTGGTACTTCATAGCTGTGAAGATCTTTCAAAGTTAAAAATACATCGTTCATTTTATCGGCCTTGGTTTTAATTAGCAGCTTCACTTCAGTTGCCTCGGCTACTTCACCTTCCCATATGTAAATTGAAGTCATGGCAGGTAAAATATTTACACAAGCAGCCAGTTTCTTTTCAATTAGCGCCATAGCCAATAAACGGGCTTCATGGTTATCTCTGCAAGTGGTAAAAATAAGTTTAAATTGCGTTGTCATAGTGAACCTTTACTTGTTTACGGGGGTCTAGCCCCATAGTAGCTGATAGCGGGTATAATGTGTAGACACGAACTCTGTCAACATTTGAGGTCTTTACAGTAAAGTGACTTAAACCCACTAGCTATAACTTTACTAACATTAAAGTTTATTACTTACTCTTATTAGCTTGAAAATAGACCCGACAACCCTCACTTATATTTCATTAGCACCTTAATGAGTGTCATTTTAGAGAGTCTTATGTTTAGAATTTTATTTTTGCTGTTTATCATCATTCCTATTATTGAAATTGCCTTACTAATTCAGGTTAGTGACGTAATAGGTGGCTTCGCAACAATCGCTTTGGTGGTACTAACCGCTATTGTGGGTGCGAAAATGGTGAAACAGCAAGGGATGGGCGCATTACAAAACGTACAAGTGCAAATGGCTCAAGGGCAAATGCCGGCTAAAGAGTTGTTTACCGGTATTTGCGTGATTATTGCAGGGGTACTTTTATTAACACCCGGCATTATGACGGATGTATTTGGCTTACTGCTTCTTACTCCTGCAATTCGTAATAAATTAGCCGCAGGACTTGCCAGCCAAGCAACAGTGAGAATGAGCGCTAGTATGCACCAAACGAGTACTTCAGGGTTTTCACAACCTCATCAATCTATGCATCATGAGCAAGATGAAAACCGTCCCAATACCATAGATGGTGAATACGAGCGAAAAGATTAAAAATTTATCATTTTTTCTCTTGGAATTTTTCACTCTACCCCCATTAATGAAAGCAAATTAGATACACTTTTTTCTGTACTGTTCAGAAACTGTTAGGAGAACTAAAAACATGAACATTCGTCCTTTACAAGATCGCGTAATCATCAAGCGTCTAGAAGAAGAAACCAAGTCTGCTGGCGGTATTGTATTAACTGGCTCTGCAGCTGAAAAATCAACTCGCGGAGAAGTTGTTGCCGTAGGTAATGGTCGCGTTTTAGAAAACGGTGACGTTCGCGCGTTAGAAGTGAAAGCCGGTGACACTGTGTTATTTGGCTCATATGTTGAAAAAACTGAAAAGATCGAAGGTCAAGAGTACCTGATCATGCGTGAAGACAATATTTTAGGCATTGTAGGCTAAACCTACTTTTCGTTTAACACACATTTTAAGAATTTAGAGGAAATTAAACATGGCAGCAAAAGAAGTACTGTTTGCAGGCGACGCACGTGCAAAAATGCTAACTGGCGTAAACATTTTAGCAAACGCAGTAAAAGTAACATTAGGCCCTAAAGGTCGTAACGTTGTACTAGACAAATCATTTGGCTCTCCAGTGATCACCAAAGATGGTGTATCTGTAGCAAAAGAAATCGAACTTGAAGATAAGTTTGAAAATATGGGCGCACAAATGGTTAAAGAAGTAGCGTCTAAAGCAAATGATGCTGCTGGTGACGGTACTACTACCGCAACTGTGCTTGCTCAGTCTATTGTAAACGAAGGTCTTAAAGCAGTTGCTGCGGGTATGAACCCAATGGATCTTAAGCGCGGTATTGATAAAGCAATCATTGCTGCAGTTGCAGAACTTAAAGCGCTTTCTGTTCCATGTGCTGATACTAAAGCGATTGCACAAGTGGGTACTATTTCAGCTAACTCTGATAAAGAAATTGGTGAAATCATTGCTGATGCAATGGAAAAAGTAGGCCGTAACACTGGTGTAATCACCGTTGAAGAAGGTCAATCACTGGAAAACGAACTAGATGTTGTAGAAGGCATGCAGTTTGACCGTGGTTACTTATCTCCATACTTTATCAACAACGCTGAAAAAGGCGCGGTTGAACTAGATAACCCATTTATCTTACTTGTAGATAAAAAAATATCTAACATCCGTGAATTATTACCAACATTAGAAGCGGTTGCTAAAGCAAGTAAACCTCTACTAATTATCGCAGAAGACCTTGAAGGTGAAGCGTTAGCGACACTAGTAGTTAATAACATGCGTGGTATTGTAAAAGTATCAGCGGTTAAAGCACCTGGTTTTGGCGATCGTCGTAAAGCAATGCTACAAGATATCGCGGTTTTAACTGGCGGTACTGTGATTTCTGAAGAAATCGGCCTTGAGCTTGAAAAAGCAACAGTTGAAGACTTAGGTACAGCTAAACGTGTAGTAATCACTAAAGATGACACAACAATCATTGATGGTGCTGGTGAAGAAGACGGCATTAACGGCCGTGTTGCACAAATCAAAGCACAAATTGAAGAAGCGACTTCAGACTACGACAAAGAAAAACTACAAGAGCGCATGGCTAAGTTAGCTGGCGGTGTTGCAGTGATCAAAGTAGGTGCCGCTACTGAGATGGAAATGAAAGAGAAAAAAGATCGTGTTGAAGATGCATTACATGCAACTCGCGCAGCGGTTGAAGAAGGCGTAGTACCAGGTGGTGGTGTTGCATTAGTTCGTGCTGCTAGCAAATTAGTAGACTTACTAGGCGACAACGAAGATCAAAACCACGGTATTAAAGTGGCACTTCGTGCGATGGAAGCACCACTTCGTCAAATCGTTACAAACGCAGGTGATGAAGCATCAGTTGTTATTAACGCAGTTAAAGGCGGCGAAGGTAACTACGGGTACAATGCAGCCACTGGCGAATACAACGACATGATTGAAATGGGCATCCTAGATCCAACGAAAGTAACGCGTTCTGCATTACAATTTGCAGGATCGATTGCCGGACTAATGATCACCACAGAAGCAATGGTCGCTGAAATCCCTAAAGAAGAAGCGGGCGCTCCTGATATGGGTGGCATGGGCGGCATGGGTGGTATGGGCGGTATGATGTAATCATCCCCTAACCACTTAGCTCAAATAAAAACCCAGCTTCGGCTGGGTTTTTAGCAATAGAGATAAAATAAATTCACTAGACAACAATAAAATTACCTCAGTGTATTTCAATGCAACTGAGTTCCTGCAAGCTATACCCAGAGTAAATTTTATTTAACATGATTAAGGATATTAAGTTGAATACAAAACCTGAAATTATCATTTCATCGCTGGATGCAGATAGATTATATGCACTGATGGAGTCGTTGCCTGCAAACAGCTTTGCGGGTGAAAAAGAACTTGAAGCAGAGCTTGGACGAGCCAACATAGTTGAGCCGCATGAAGTTCCCGCAACTGTGGTAACCATGAATTCAACCGTGAACTTTGTTGTTGAATCTACAGGTGAGGAGTTTACTTTAACGCTTGTTTACCCAAAAAACATTGACTCAAGTGGTGACAAAATATCAATCTTAGCCCCTATCGGTAGTGCACTACTCGGCCTTTCACAAGGAGATCAAATTGAATGGCCTAAGCCAGGCGGTGGATTAGTTACAGTAACAATCAAAGAAGTTATTTATCAGCCTGAAAGAGCTGGTGAGCTTCACAGATAGTAGCCAAAGTAAGCAGCGAAGACATTAGCGAGTACATACAAGTCAATGCTGCTTTGACTAGCTCAATTATAAATGATTTATCAGTGCTCTTACATGAGTAAATAAATCACTAGCTAACATTCCTCTTTGTCCTGATTGTTCACAAGCCCTATCACCCGCCGTTGCATGTAACACAACACCATAGCACGCGGCATCACTGCTATTTAATCCTTGAGCCATTAACGCCCCAATTATCCCGCTAAGCACATCACCACTGCCTCCTACAGCCAAACCGGGGTTACCATTTTCACATACCCAAGTATGCTCTGTGTTATCAATTAGCGTACCTGAACCCTTTAAAATAGAGGTCGCATCAAAGTTAATTGCACATTGTCGAGCATAATAGAAACGGTCAGCTTCAATATCAGTGGTAGTTAACTCTAATAATCGTGCAGCCTCTGCGGGATGAGGCGTTAGCACGGTATTACTTAATTTATAAGAAGAAGATTGCTTAGCTAATAAGTTTAAGGCATCTGCATCAATAACAGTAGGCATATTATATTGTTGGCAATAACGGATAACTCGCTCAAAGGTTTTTTGGGCCCACTCATCTTGACCTAAACCAGGACCGATAACTACACACGTTGACCACGCTAAAGCATCATCCAAATGTTCACTAGTTACCATAAGCTCTGGTCGCCCGATACTCACAGGTAAAACGGCATGTTCATGGGTATATACTTTTACCATTCCAGCACCAGCTCTTAATCCACTTTCAGCACTTAACCTAATAGCCCCTGCAGAGCCATGGTTTCCACCTATACACAATAATTTACCATGACTGCCTTTATGACTACTCACCAAGCGTTCAGGCAATGGTCTGAAGCTGTCTATATTAATAATCTGAGCTGAAGGGGTCGCTAATTTCATAAACTGCTCGCCAACGCCTAAATCATCGAAGTGCAAATCCCCCGCATACTGCTTCCCTGTAGCCGTTGTGAGCCCTTGTTTTATCCCAACTAGTGTAACCGTTTTAGTTGCCATAATGGCTGCTCCGTGGGGGCAGCCAGTATCTGCATTAATACCTGACGGTACATCAATACTAAGGATAGGTTTTGCACTTTGATTAACTGCTTTAATCATTTCAGCAAATTTGTCATGCACGTTATTAGTTAAACCTGTCCCAAGCAATGCATCAACTATGGCATCACACTCATCAAGTAATTCCTGCGAAAAGTCACATATCTGACCACCCGCATTAATCCATTTTTTTTGCGCTTTTGCCGCGTCTCCGGTTAAGACTTTACCCGGATTAATAGCACAAACAACTACATGCCTATCAGCTTGTTTAATTAATCGAGCTACCTCATAACCATCTCCAGCATTATTTCCATTACCTGTAATAACTAACGTTTGCTTTGCATTAAAGGTTTTCCAACAGTAAAAAACAGCCTGCG
>NZ_BADW01000100.1:0-847 GCF_000241165.1 Pseudoalteromonas sp. BSi20439 | reverse complement strand
TAATGGATGAACTTGAGTTTCGTCGCCGCACGATTGCACAGCCAAACGAGCTAGACAAAGAACTACTGGAATTTGCAAACAGCAGTCCCGATAGACAACAATTTTTAAATGAAAATAAAGCATTTGATAAGCAACTCAATGATGCGCTTGATATTCCTGTGCCTGACAACCTTGCTGAACGGATTATTTTAAACACCTCGTTAAAAGAAAAAGCCAGAAAAGATGAGCTTGAACAAAAAAACAACGTTATTGATTCACGCTCACGCTTTAAGTTTGACCGTGTATATTTGGCGTTCGCTGCTTCATTTGTGATTGCGGTAAGTGCGTTTATGTTTAGCACAGAGCAAAACTTGAATCATGCGGCTGGCGAGCATGCATTGGCGCATGTTTATCATGAACTTAACGCGTTAAATAAAACTCAACCTATCAGCTTACAAACAGTCAATGAAAAGCTGGCTTTACTTGGCGGTCAACTTAATGATTTACCTGGGAAAGTTACTTATGTTAACTTTTGCGATTTTCAAGACGAGAAAGGCATCCATTTAGTGTTTGAATCGGACTTTGGCCCTATGACCGTGTTTATTGTCCCTAGTGATAACAAAGTCTTTGAAATTGGCTCGGGTGACTTTAGTGACTCTCGCTATGTAGGCCATATAAGCCGAGGAAAACAAGCTGATACTGTACTAATAGCAAGCCTAGGCTCACCGGTTGATATGTATAATGAACGTATTGCAGGCGCTATTCGCTGGCTGTAATACCAATTTGTATAAATATTTGAACAATTTAACGAATTAAGCTCCCTTATATCTAAGCAGATTGATATAAGGGGATAGGTATTACAAACAAT
>NZ_BADW01000101.1:0-7298 GCF_000241165.1 Pseudoalteromonas sp. BSi20439 | reverse complement strand
GTAAAGCTGCTTGGGTTGTTGCATTAATGATAGTTGGCTTAATAATGCTCTTTATAGTATCGGCAAAGGGTCATGCTCATTCATTATTTTGGGCAACACTTATTCCGCCTTTTACTTTTTTTTTAGTTGGGCGTAATTGGGGAAGTATATTAAGTAGCATTGCTTTTGGTATTTGTGCCTATCTAGTTTACTTACAGCAACAACTATCAATTACCATAGGTTTATCTGCATTATTTAATTTTATTGAAGTGTCTATTGCGCATGTTTTATTATTTAGGTTTTATGAAAGAACGCGTTTTTCGGCTTACTCTCATCTTTCGAAGCGCAATGCCGAAATAAAACTGCTAGCCGAAACCGATAAGCTCACCGGGCTATATAACAGGCAAAAATTTGATTTTGAATTGTCGCAATTACTGAGTGAAAATAATAATGAGCGAAAATCAAATATAGTGATGATTTGCGACATAGATCACTTTAAAAAAGTAAACGATACTTATGGCCATTTAGCGGGTGATAACGTGCTTAGTGAGTTTGCCAATATTTTACAAAACAAGCTTACAAATAGTGCATTAATTGCACGCTGGGGCGGAGAAGAGTTTACTATTATTCTTCGAGATAGCAGCCTAGATAACGCAATTAACGAAGCTGAAGAGCTCAGAGCGTTTATTGCCACTCATTTAATCGATAATAGAGCGTTAACCATCAGTATTGGTATAGCTAAAGCGCATGTTGACGACACTGCTTTGCATCTTTTAGAGCGCGCCGATAAAGCGCTTTATAAAGCAAAATTACAAGGGCGAGATCAAGTCTGTGTTGCTAGCGACAACTTAACCAAAACTCGCTATGAAAACACATTAAGTAAATCCGCTGCTATTTAAAAGTTAGCTCTAAAGTATCAGCGGTTAAACCCAATAAACTAAATTAACCTTGTAACTGCTAACTTATTGTTCCTAAAATATTAAGCATACTGCCCAGCAGCAAAACCACAGCTCCACGCATACTGAAAATTATAGCCCCCTAGCCAGCCGGTTACATCGGTTACTTCGCCAATAAAATATAAGCCTTGTGCTTTTTTACTTCAAAGGTTTTTGAGCTAAGTTCATCGGTATCTACACCACCTAACGTTACTTCCGCTGTTCTGTAACCTTCTGTGCCATTTGGTTTAATTTGCCATGCATGTATATAGTTAACTAACTCGTCAATTTGGCTATGTGTTAGCTGGTTAATATTACAATCAGGAATTGCTTTCCCCTCATGAAGAACTTCAATAAAACGTTTAGGCAAAATAGTGGCTAAGCTATTTTTTAACGACTTTTGGGATTGCGTTTCACGCCAATCGGCTAGCTGTTGTCTTAAATCTGTTTCGGGTAATAAATTAATAGTTACCGCCTGTCCGGCGCGCCAAAATGAGCTTATTTGTAATATAGCAGGACCCGATAATCCTCTATGGGTAAATAAAATGTTTTCTTTAAATGCAGTGCCATCTTCACTAGTAACTTCACAAGAAATACTAATACCCGAAAGCCCTTCAAAACGGTCTTTATCGTGTTGATGTAAGGTAAAGGGAACTAAAGCAGCCATCGTCGGCAAAACCTTTAAACCAAATTGGTCTGCAATTTTATAACCTATTGGCGTAGCACCAAGCTTAGGCATAGTTAAACCACCAGATGCAACGACTAACGACTCACAAGTAAGTGTTTCTTGCTCAGTTGTGACACTGTAACCCATTGCTGTTTTAGCAACATTTAACACTTCGTTACGTAGTTTAATAGTAACACCCGCCCACTCACACTCGGTAAGTAAAATATCAACAATGTCCTGTGCGCTATTGTCACAGAATAATTGCCCCAATGTTTTATGGTGATACGCCAAACCATGTCGGTCTACAAGCTCTACAAAGTCATGCTGCGTATAACGACTTAAGCACGATTTTACAAAATGAGGATTTGCGCATAAATAGTTATTAGGGCTCGCATTTTCGTTAGTAAAGTTACAACGCCCGCCGCCACTAATGAGTATTTTTCGACCTGGCTTTTTGCCCATATCAAGTACTGTAACACTACGGCCACGATATCCTGCTTGCGCTGCACACATTAAGCCTGCTGCTCCCGCACCTATTACTATCACATCTACTTGGGTCATTTATTTATCTCATTAATTTTTTTTGATTATAACAAAGTTTCGATAATAACCAGATAGTTGTTACATTGTTTTTAATTTGTCAACAAAGGCCAATTAATGATAAAAAACACCGAAAAAATCTAATACATTAGGATCGCAACAAATAAAAAATTAAATACAAAACAATTGAAAGCTCACTGAATACGCGGTTATAACTAAATGAAATAGGTACATTCGTATTTAATATTTCAAAATAGTTAACAGATCATTTACCTTTGTACCCGCTTTGTGGATATCCACAAATAATAATAACACTAAGGGTAATTATGACTTCTAATAATTCATTTAAAAAATGCGCTGTTGCGCTAACAATAAGTACACTATTTGCTGCCAGCTCAAGTATGGCAAATCCAGCACAAGCAATCGCGCCTTCAATGGCTGAAACCTCAGCTAAAATGCAAAATCAAGGTGGGTTTGAAACTCAGTTCATTATCAAATATAAAAATAATAGCGATATGATGAGCACATCAACAGCTGACGCATCGCCTGCAATGATGAACAAAAAAGCGCAAAGCTTTGTAAAAAACTTCACCTCAAAAAAAGGTAAAGTTAAAGCTAAATATATCCGCGCAATGGCATTAAACAACCATCACGTAATGCGTGCTGACAAAAAACTCAATGCTGAAGAAGCACAACAGTTTATGCAAGAAATGGTTAATTCAGGCAATGTTGAATACATTGAAGTCGATCAAATGTTAAAGCCATTTGCAACACCAAACGATCCTCGTTATGGCGATCAATGGCATTACTATGAGCAAGCCGGTGGTCTAAATCTACCAACAGCTTGGGATACTGCCACAGGTAGCGGCGTGGTTGTAGCTGTTCTTGATACTGGTTACCGCCCTCATGCTGATTTAAACGCTAATATTTTACCTGGTTACGATATGATCTCTAATCTATCAGTCGCTAACGACGGTAATGGCCGTGATAACGATGCTCGCGATCCGGGGGATGCAGTTGCAGCCGGTGAGTGTGGTAATAACGGTGCACAAGGTTCTAGCTGGCACGGTACTCACGTAGCAGGTACTGTTGCTGCGGTAACCAATAACGGTGAAGGCGTTGCTGGTGTTGCTTACGATGCAAAAGTAGTGCCTGTACGTGTATTAGGTAAATGTGGCGGTTTAACTTCTGATATTGCTGATGGCATTATTTGGGCCTCTGGCGGTAATGTATCGGGTACGTCGGCAAATGCTAACCCTGCTGATGTTATAAACATGAGTTTAGGTGGTGCAGGCGCATGTAGCTCAACAACTCAAAATGCGATTAACACAGCACGTAGCAACGGTACTGTTGTTGTTATTGCTGCAGGTAACGATAACGATAATTCTGCAAACTACAACCCAGGTAACTGTAATGGTGTTGTTAATGTTGCATCAGTTGGTCGTAACGGTGGCCGCGCATATTACTCAAACTACGGTAGTAATATAGATGTGGCAGCACCGGGTGGCGCACAAAGCTTTGCAAATGATTCTGAGGGTGTTTTATCTACTTACAACTCAGGTTCAACAACACCATCAAGCGACAGCTATGGCTTTTCGCAGGGTACTTCAATGGCTGCACCTCATGTTGCGGGTGTTGCAGCATTGATCAAGCAAGCTAAACCAAATGCGACCCCTGATGAAATTGAAAATATCTTGAAAACAACGACTCGCTCTTTCTCTGCAACATGTACTAGCTGTGGCACAGGTATTGTGGATGCTGCAGCCGCTGTTGCCGCTGCATCTGGTGGCACGCCACCGCCAACAACCGGTGATAATGAGCTCGTTGATGGACAAGCGAAAACAGGATTAAGCGGTGCGGCAAGTGCACAAGATTTTTACACTATGACTGTCCCAAGTGGTGCCACTAATGTTACTTTCACCATGAGTGGTGGTACAGGAGACGCTGACTTATATGTACGTGCTGGCAGCAAACCAAGCACCACTACATATGACTGTCGTCCTTATAAAGGTGGTAACAGTGAAGAGTGCTCTATCGATAACCCAACAGCAGGTACTTACCATGTAATGTTACGTGGTTACTCAGCATACACTGGTGTTAGCTTAGTCGGTAACATTACTGGTGGTTCAACCGGTGGTGGTTCAGGTACACCTCAAGCTGGTGGCGGTACAGTAAGTGATGTTTCTGCAACAGCAGGTCAATGGAAACATTACACACTAGATGTTCCAGCTGGCATGGCTAACTTTACTGTAACAACATCAGGCGGCACCGGTGATGCAGATTTATTTGTAAAGTTTGGCAGCCAACCAACTAGTTCTAGCTATGATTGTCGCCCATATAAAAATGGTAACGCTGAAACTTGTACGTTTAGTAATCCTCAAGCAGGCACATGGCACTTAAGTGTTAATGCGTATCAAACCTTCTCTGGTTTAACGCTAAGCGGTCAATACCAGCCATAATCCATTCTCTCCTTAGATAAAAAAGCCGATACATATGTATCGGCTTTTTATTCAATAATTAAAAAAACTTAGTTATAGCTTAGCTAAAACAGCTTCAGCACTGCTTATTACAAATTCTTTGTCTTGTTCTACAAATAATTGGTTAACAACACCATTGTCAACAACCATAGCGTAACGTTTCGAGCGCAAACCACCAAAGCCTGCGGTATCTTTTTCAAGCCCTAAGGCACAAGTAAAACTAGCATCACCGTCTGCAAGCATGTCTATATGCTCTGCGCTTTGTGACTCACCCCATGCTTTCATCACAAATGCATCATTAACTGATACACAATAGATAGCGTTAATACCTTTAGCCTTAATTTTATCGGCTAGCGCGATATAACCAGGCAAATGAGCATTCGAACAAGTGGGTGTAAAAGCACCAGGCACCGCAAATAGCACAACTTTTTTATCTGCAAATAATTCATTGTTAGTGAGTGTTTGCATACCTTCATCACTAAGCTGAGATAAATTTACTGCAGGTATTGTCTGACCTTGCTCTATCATATTAATTCCTTAGGGTAATTACGTAGTCTTTTAGCATACAGATTAATGTTTAATTCGTCTTCGATTAATCGCTGTTGTTACCTAAACCTAAACCTTCTTTAATAGATATCATTTGCAACTCTAACTGCGAGCCTATATCAGCAACTAATTCACTCGACTCACTTACTTGGCTTTTCATATCATGCATTGATAGAGTAAAACCATGAAGCAACTCACTTTGTTGTTTAGCCAATTCCATTGCATCTACCGCAACTTTATTAGCCTGCTGCGCATTGTCTGCAACTCCTTCAGAGTTTGCTTTAAGCTCTTGAGCATTTGCTGTTTGTAACTGTGCATCCTCAGTTAATGCATTGATTTGTTTATAGACTTCTTGAGAGTTTTCACTTAATAACGCCAATTGATCATTAATCTCTTTTAACGAACCTTGAGTTTGCATAGCTAATTGCCTTACCTCATCGGCAACCACGGCAAAACCCCGACCTTGCTCACCGGCTCTTGCTGATTCAATCGCAGCATTGAGCGCGAGTAAGTTTGTTTGCTCAGCGATGGTACGTATAACGGTAATAATATTACTTACTCCTTGCACCCCGCTCAATAACTCCTGAACACTATGCATTCCCTGCTCAATACGCTGCTGTGTATCTGAACTGGCATTAAGCATATTTTTAGCAAAACCAACACTTTGCTGCATTGCTTCATAGGTACTTTGAGCATTTTCAGCTGCAACAGCATTAATATGATTTACCTGCTCGCCAAGTTGCTGAATATTAAGAAGCAGCTCTTCATTGTGATTTACCTGCTGATAACTCGCATTACTTTTTTGGCCAATCGTGTGTAAATGCTCACTCATTTGCTGCATGAACTGGCTGACTACATTGAGCATATTTGCCTTCTCTTGAGCTTCTAGGCGCTGGCGCTCAATTAACTGGTTAAAATACTGCGCTATTTCACCCACCTCTGTTTGAGGGTTGTTTACTGTAATATTTTTTAACTCATTACTTTCGATTAGGAATGCAAATCCATCTCGCAGCTGTCGCAAAGGCTGTAAAACCTGTTTACGTTGCCCCCAATAAACACCAAAAGCTAATATTACTAATCCACCTATCGCTATTCCAAATACCCAAAAAACTTGTTGTTTCACGGTATCTTGCTGCGCTTTTAATGTTTGCTCTGCTTCAATCACTGTTTTTGATAGTAAGCTAATTTGTTTTCGTAATTCATTTGTTCCTAAACGACGCTGTTTTGCTTGCGATAAAGTACTACTTAAATCGCGCAGATAGCGTTTAGGCCAACTCACCAACTCTGCTTTTATTTCAGCTGCCAAATCTTCCGGTTCCTCATCTACAAATAAAGTAAATTCATCAACCTCAGTCATTACCCCTAAGTTAGGTAACTGTTCAATTTTGACAGCCAGTAAATTTAGGTTTTTAATACTTTGTTGCAGACTTTTCTCTACCTCCGATTGGTAATCATTTATTAATTGATAGGTCGATAAAGATAAATTAACCACTTCACTGTAATAATCACTCGCTAATTTATTATAGCTAAGGGCGTTGCTGGTTTGCGTTGATGCTTTTTGCGCATAATTAATAAGTGAAGAGGCTGAGCCCGCCATTTGTCTCAGTGCGTTATCTAACAGCGCCGTTTCATTACCAGAGAGTTTTCCAAGTGCTCTGTATTTACCATTAATATCTGTATTTAATGAAATTAATTGTGCTGATAGACGAGCTTCTAACTCAGGAGGCAGTGCTGTTAACTGTTGCGCTTTAAGCTGCTCAATCAAAGTTGATGATTTTATTAAATATTGGCTATTACCTTGTACTAAGTAACTCTCCAAATGATCGGCCAGCTCAACCATTATGCTATTTTTTAATTGGCTATATGCGCTATCTTGTTGTTGGAGTTTTAGTAATGTATGGCTTGCCCACAATAAAGTCGCAGCTAGAAGGATACTTGCTAACGTTAGTAAAATGGCTAATAAACGGGTAAAAAATGATACACGCATAAACATATCTCAAAACTGACATGCGCATAGAGTATTGAATTTTTATGACATTTTTATGTAATAAGAGTAATAAGAATAAATATTTAGAGGAGGCAGAGATAGTTAAACAGGATGTGAAATGACAGTGTATCCAAACAAATAAAAAACCGACGTTAACGTACGGTTTT